>JAOZNZ010000303.1 GCA_029933535.1 bacterium
CCTGGTTTTTGGATTTCTCAATTCTCGGAACAAATATGCGTGACCTTTTCCAAATCCATCCAATAAATCTCAGCGTGGCAATTTGGGTCGGTTTTCTCGCATTGTTCGGTATTGCGTCTGATAACGGTGTGATTATGGCAACATATCTTGACGAACAGTTCAGCGGAAACAAACTTTCCTCAATTCAGAAAATTCGCGAAACGACAATCCTTGCGGGTGAACGCCGCGCTCGACCGGCTCTAATGACTACTGCCACAACAATTCTTGCTTTGATACCTGTTTTAACTTCGGTCGGTCGCGGTGCGGACATAATGGTTCCGATGGCGATACCGTCTTTTGGGGGAATGACATTAAGTATAATAACGATGTTGATTGTACCTGTACTTTACTGTGCGATAAAAGAGTTTAGATGTAAAACAAAGTAGGATATAAAAATTGACCTAATTTCTAATTGCTCTAAACAAATCCCAATATTCCAATGTCTAATGCATAAAATTTGGGATGTTGGTTTTGTGTATTGGTCATTGCTATTCCCCCTTTTTAAAGGGGGCTAGGGGGATTTCAATTAGGTCAATTTAGAGCAAATAATAATTATGCTATTAATTATGTCAAGAATTGTAGAAACTCAGTAGGATTTACAACTTTTATCCCTTTCTTTTTCTTCGTACAGTTTTAATTTCCTTTTCAATTTCTGACTGTGTGATTTCATTCTTACCGGAAATGATGGCTTCACGGTGAATAGAACTTAAAGCCTGAAAGGCTCGCGCGCGTCTGAAAGCAAGCATAGTTTCCTCCAAATTTTCTGAATTGACGGGAGTCATAAACGCAATGGGGTTACCGTTATTGGTAATTTAAACACTTCATTCTGAACAAAAATGAGGGTTATTAAAAAATAAACTAAGTAAAATCATCAAATAGTATAAAAAAACATCAAATTGTTATAGATTTGAATTTTTTTATATGTTATAATTTTTTAAATCATAATATATCGTATTCTGACAAATTTGAACACGGTAATAAAACAAAATTTAACCCAATAGAAGACTCTTATTATGT
Source organism: bacterium (assembly GCA_029933535.1). GTDB lineage: Bacteria > Auribacterota > UBA3054 > UBA3054 > B51-G9 > B51-G9. The sequence continues at coordinate 1,057 of JAOZNZ010000303.1, forward strand.
TCATTCGACATTTTCTGTCAATTGTGTACAACAAAATTTCTTTATTCAACAAAATAGATTTTAATAATTATTTTATAAACTATCAAAACGACTGTTAGACCCACTAAAATTCTATTTAACCACAATATTTCTCTTGTTAAAGATTCTGTTGTTTTAGATAATGATTCTATTCTTTTAGACAATTTATAATTCAAAATTCCAGTAAGAAATTGTCTGTTAGTTTCTCGCACTTCAAGTGTACTAGGTCCACACTCATTTTTTAGTGAATCTAATATTTCTTTTGCAATTTTCTAAAATCGCGTTCAAATTCTTTTGTTGTCTCATATTTCATCATCATATTGTCTTACAGAATATCCCGGAGTACGGTAAAAGACTGCTTCATAATCAATTATTTTTGAATTTTTAGTTCCAATCCACGGTACATCTTGATGAGAATATTCTTTCATTCTTGCAGCATTATAATCCTTAAACCTCTCAATTTCTTCATCAATTAAATCTTTTTCACGCACGGTAAAATTTGACAAATCTCCTTTACGACGTGGCAGGTATTTCTTTTGATCATACTGAAAATATTTTTTTTCAACACGAACTAAATCACCATCTTGCTCCATTTCTTTCACTATTTCAGGAAAAGCGACAGGGGTTGGTCCATGATGATTTTTGATATATTTTGCTCCTATGAGTTGCTCTTCATATTTTTCATAATAATCAAAATCTATAAAATATAGCAATTTACATATTACCGCTTCGCCTATATTTGGACGTGCACCAATTCTTTCTAAAATATATAAAAGGACTTCTTTAAATTTCGCAGCATTTTCTTGTGGAACTGAAATACGCATTTCGGGAGTCTTAGATTTTAACTTTTGGCTTTTAATTTTTTTAGTGTTTTTTTCTATTTCGACTATTGGCGAAGGATTTCCTTTCCCGTCTAAGAAATTTTCCAAAGACAAACCAAAAAACTGTGAAATTTTTTGTGCTTCTACTACCAGCATTTTTCGAGAGCCGTTTTCGAGCTGGGCATAGGTAGGACGAGAAATACCAATTTGTTTTGCTAAAAATTCCTGACTTAGGTCATTTTTCTGTCGAAGTTCTTTTAAAAAAGTATTCATAATTCGAAGGATAAATTAAAGTTTGTTTTATTTATTTATTTAACATATTATATCAAATGTAAATAATTCTGTCAAGTAGTATGTAATAATATTTTACACATTTATTAATTGTCATGATTATTTTACGGTAAATTTAATTGTCGTTATATAGTGATTCACCTTTATTTTATATTAATCAAGGTTAATTTGACAATAAGGTATAAATTTGTTATTATGTCAAAAACAATTATTCCATCGAGAAAAATGAACGAAAAATATAATAAAGGTATTAAAAATGATTAAATTAGATAAATTTGAAAAAGAGATATTAAAAAGTCTGGAAAATGACGGATGGCAAAGCAAAGGTAATCTTGATAAAAGATTAGAACAATTGAAAGGCTATATAAAAAATGCCCGATGAAAAATTCATCGGGCTTTTTTTATTAAGTTTGCCGGCAATTCATCTATAATGTGAAGCGGGAGCTTCGCGCGACGCTATCTAAACCGGCATAGATTCTTTCGAAGAAATAGAAACAGAATTTTCAGGGGGAGATTTTTCTTCCTTTGCTTCGCATATTCCAATGGAAATCAAATGCTCCTGAATCACTTCTCCTATTTCCGCGGCAAGCGAAGGAACATAATGACCTTTTTTGAAATATCCGCCATTAGGATCAAAAATACATTTCATCTCTTCAACAAGAAATGAAGGATCACTTGTTCTTCTGAAAACAGCTGAAATCAGACGTGTAATCGCAACCATCCAACTGAAGTGCTGAAGATTTTTACTGTTGATAAAAATCTCAAAAGGACGAATCTTACCATCAGGCTCTATAATATCATTAATTGTAATAAATAAACTCTGCGCGGTAAGAGGTGTTTTAATTTTGTACGTCTTGCCCCTTAATTCTATTGGCCTGGTATGAATAAATTCATTGTCATAATTATCAAGTTCCGTTTTCTCTTCTTCTTTCTTGTCCTCTTTACGTACCAGAATCCCTTGCATCTTCTCGTTCGGACGGAAAGTCGTACAGCCTTTCAGATTGCTGTCATAGGCATACATATAAATGTCTTTGAACTTATCAAATGAGAGATCTGTCGGAACATTTATAGTTTTTGAAATTGAACTGTCTATGTACGGCTGAAGTGCAGCTTGCATGTCAACATGTTCTTTTGGAGTAACGGTATCGGTAGTAGCAAAATAATCTGGTAATGAACCGGCATCGGAATTTCCGGAAATTTCTCTGTATCTTTTGTAAGCGTAATCACAAACTTCCTGCTCTATTGTCTCGCTTTCATCGCCTGTTCGTACTTTTCTTGTGTATGAAAGGGCAAAGACAGGTTCGAGCCCGCTTGATACATTACCGGCGTAAAGAGAAATCGTGCCGGTAGGTGCTATAGATGTAAGATGTGAATTTCTTATGCCGTGTTTAATAATTCCTTCACGAATATCTTTCGGTAATTGAGAAGCAAACTTGGATTTTATAAATTTCTCTCTGTCAAGTAGTTGAAACGGACCTTTTTCTTTTGCAAGTTCAATTGAGGCGCGATAAGCAGCATGACAAATCGTTTTCATTATTTTTGCCGCTATTGCTGTTGAATCAGGAGCGCCATATCTGGCTTGCATAAAAATAAGCGCGTCTGCCAAACCTGTAATACCTATTCCCATGCGGCGCTTGCTTAAAGCTTCATCACGTTGGGAAGTAAGAGGGTAATTTGATATATCTACAGTGTTGTCAAGCATTCTTACCGCTGTAGTGACTGTTTTGGTAATACCATCGAAATCGATTGCGGCATTATTTTCGAAAGGATTTTTTACAAAGCGTGTCAGGTTGACAGAACCAAGTAAACAAGCGCCAAAAGGAGGCAATGGCTGCTCACCGCAAGGATTTGTGGCTCTGATATCCTCACAGTAATTAAGATTGTTAAGTTCGTTGATACGATCAATTAAAATAAATCCCGGCTCCGCGTAATCATAAGTCGAACGCATGATTTTGTCCCACAGGTCGCGAGCTCTTACTGTTTTATATGTCATACCGCCAAAAACAAGATCCCAATTTTTATCTTCTTTTACCGCTTCAACAAACTCGTTTGTAATTGCAATGGAAAGATTAAACATTTTAAGACTTTTTCCATCGCGTTTGGCGTCTATAAATTCTTCAATGTCAGGATGTGAACATGAAAGAACTCCCATTTGTGCACCGCGCCTTTGACCCGCACTCATAATCGTTTTGCATGTCGCGTCAAATACGTGCATATAACTTATCGGACCGGAAGCTTCGGCTTGAACGCCTTTAATATATGAACCTTTTGGACGAATGGTAGAAAAATTCATTCCTATTCCACCACCTTGCTTTTGAGTCATTGCGGCATTGTGAATAGTAGCAAAAATTCCTTCAAGAGAGTCTTCTATTTTGTTGAGAACATAACAGTTAAACATTGTAACTTGCTTTCTTCCGGTGCCTGCATTTGCGGCAATTCTTCCCCCGGGAAGAAATTTGAAATCTTTAAGACATTCAAAAAATTCTTTTTCCCAGTAATCTCTCTCTCGTTCAAAAATGGATAATCCACGCGCAACACGTCGCCATGTGTCTTCAACGGTTTGGTCAATAGGGGAACCGTCTTTAGCGTGATATCTGTATTTCATGTTCCAAATTTGGGAACTGATATCATTTTGGTTAT
>JAOZNZ010000304.1 GCA_029933535.1 bacterium
CTGAGTGAAATTTTATTGCCAAAAACACAGTATTTCTAACACCCCAGGTCCGACCCCAAAGGACAAAGGAACCAAAGAAAATGAAGTCTATTAAGATAATTATTTTTGTTTTTTTGATTTTAGCGTATATATGCTATTTTTTGAAATATGTATGTCATTTTTGGGGTATACAATATGATATTATAAAAAGAGAAAAAGATTTTGATGAAATAGCAAATCAAATTGATGAGTTACAGCGTTCTTTGGATATTGACAAATTAATTCCTAAAGAAATATTTAGGAAAACAAAATGGTTTAAAAAATATGGTAATGGTTGGTTTGATTTTGTAGCCAAAATTATGAAAAGCGGATCGGATGAAATATTAATATCAGATTTTGGTAATATATATTTTCAAACTAGTAAATGTCCATCAATATACATTCACATTACGATATTGATAATAAAACAAAAAGGAATTGACAGCACAAATATTCAAAAAAGTATTTTATCAAAAAAGTTTTATTCAATTTACAAAAAAAGAAGTAAAGTAAAAATAGAAACAATCGAAGATTATACTTTCATTTTGTTTGACGCACCGCTAAATCTTGAATCACTAAAAATACTTAAAAAGTGTGCGATAGAATAGTTTTTTCAGGACAGATAATTTTCTGCTTGTATATACAAATGTAATATTGTATAATTTTTAAAAACAATGTTTCCAAGTAGAAAATATACAAAATTATTAAAAGGTAAATAATATGAAATCAATTAAAGAAAAAAAGACGCTGTTCTTAATATCAGGATTAATAAACAAGATTTGGAAAATATAAAGAAGAAAGCAATAAAATTAGGCGTTCGATATCAGACTTTTCTGGCGGAAATTATTCATAAAGTTGCATTGTAAAAATTCGCAAAGATACAACACTAATAAAAAAAGCAGAATCATTTACAGCAGTTCATATATAAAAAAGAATTTAAATCACTGGCATCCCACAGACTTTAAAATAACAATTAAAACATCGATAAACACTATGCTTTATATTCTCTTTTCCAGAAAGCAATATTTGGTTCTTAATTGTTTTGTCAATAATTGTTTTGTCAATAAATTTAATTTTTTAATTTTTTGAATTTATCAGGCTACTTACGGAATAATCGTTCTGCTGTGCCCTGCGGATGCCGGGGTCATTAAATTTTAATTATTTTGACAAAACAATTTACGACAAAACAATCTTTTAAATACAAAAATGTATTTTTCTGCGGGATGATAGTGAATTTAAATATAACGTCAACTGTCACTAAATTATTCTTTAAATTTTAAATTCATCACAACGGGATGAATTTCCTAAGCTGTGCCTGTAATTTATCTCACACCGGCACAGCAAGCACAGTAAGCCTGACTCGAATGATTCTTTTTTTATCAACACGAAGGATGGTAATCAGGATTCCTTTATATTCAAAAGTTTCGCCACGCATAGGCACTTTTCCAACGAGCTTGAGCACAAGCCCTGCAATAGTTTCATATCCGTCTTTATCAAACTTTATGCCAAGAGGTTCTTCAAGTTCGTCAACTTCAACCCTTCCTTCGCAATCAATACCGTTTTTATGCTTTACCATAAAAGGTTTGTCATCATCTTTATCAGTTGCAAGTTCGCCGGCTACTTCTTCTGCGATATCACTCATTGTAACCATGCCTGTAACTCCACCGTATTCATCAATAACGAAAATAATTTCAGCTTCTTCCTCGCGTAATTCTTTCAGTGCCGCGCCGATAAGTTTAGTTTCCGGCATAAAAGGTAAAGTTCTGTCAACAAGATTAGCGAGTTTGGTTTCATTATTTCCGTTTGTAATACTTAAAGAAGCATCAAATAAATCAATTGCGCTGACTAATCCAATAATATTATGATTGTGTTCTTCATAAACAGGTAACTTGAAATATTTGCTGCCTTGAGCAACTTCCATCGCTTCATCGATAGTTGAAGTTATCGGAATAGAAACAAGATTTACAAGAGGAACCATAGCTGAAGCAAGAGTTGTTTTGTTCAATTCAAAAACACGGCTTATCATTTTCATTTCTAAATCACCAATTAAACCGTGCTCGGCGCTAATATCCGCAAGAGTCCGAACTTCCTCCCGTGTAACTGAAAATTTATTATGAGATTCAGTAATTCCAAACAAATGCAATGCGCCTGAGGAAAGAAAAGAAATAGTTACGACAAATGGTTTCAATAATTTTTGGGCAAAGAAAATTATTGGAGCTGATGTAAGAATATAATTCTGTGAATTATTTCTGCCAATAGATTTCGGCACCAATTCCGCAAAAATAAGGATTACAGGCGTCATAATAGCTGTCGTTACAATAGATTGCCACTCTTTTGGCACATAACATGAAACAATTAATGTGGCGAATGTGGTCGCGGAAACAAAAAATAAATTCGTGCCGATGAGGGTCGTTGCAAGCATACGCGAAGGAGTCGATAAAATTTTGCTCGCAATTGCCGCTCGTTTATTCTTTTTTTTCGCAAGCGAATCGAGCATGGCTTTGTCGATAGATACAAATGCCGTTTCCGCTCCCGAGAAGAAAGCGCCTAGAATCACACATGTGACAGCAGAAATAATAAGGATAATAGTTATCATATTAAATTTCTAATTGCTCTAATTTCTAATTGCTCTAAACAAATTCCAATAATCCAATGCACCAATGAAATAACGCTTTTCGTTCATGTCCAAAAGCAATACATACAATTTTGTTCATTTCTTTATTTTGTTCATTATTTAGGTTAATTAGGTCAATTAGATCAATTAGGTTAATTAAATTCACCAACAGTTTTTATTCTGATAGTTTCGACTTTATTCCCATCCATTTTTAATACATGAAATTCATAATTGTTATCAGTGAAAAAATTCCCGGATTTGGGTATCGCTCCAAGTGAGCGCATAACATATCCGGCAAGAGTGTCATCCAATTCCTCAGGTAAATTAAGACCGCATTCCCAATTCAATTTGCTGATTCTCACATTTCCGGATGCGATAATATCTCCATCATGCAAAATGTGAATTCCGGAATGAACGGAACTACCGCCGGAGATTCCACCGAGAAGCGTATCGATAACATCATATTTCGAAACCATTCCCGCCGTCCCGCCGTATTCATCAAGCAGGATTGCCATTTCCTGTTCTTTTTCTTTAAGATTATTGAGCAGCAGATCAACCCGACATAATTCCGGCATAAGCAAAGCCGGCATGAGGAAAGGTTTGAGTTGGTTATTGGGAGGATTATGTATATTTTTTAATTCCGTAATTTTTTTCTTAAAAGAAATATTTTTCCTCCACGAAATAAGATTCTTGATATTAAGAATATAACAAATGTGGTCGATGTTATTTTGGAAAACAGGGAGCAGGCTATGACGATTTTTTCTTGCAATTCTTATCGCGTCACGTAAAGATAAATCTTCGTTAATGCAAACCATCTCGCGTCGTGGAACCATAACTTCTTTTGCTACAGTAGTTTGAAAAGAAGTTATAGCGTGAATAATTTCCGCCTCATCATTTTCTATTCCGCCTTCTGATTTGCTCTTATGAAGGGTTGCACTGAATTCTTCACGGGTAAGCATCGCATCGCTATCAGAACTTTTTTGTTTAAGGAGAAATAAAACTAAATTAGAAATGATGCGTAAAACATATCTGAAGGGCGTTAATATTATTGTGAAAAATCCTATCGGATAAGAAATATATCTCGCAAATTCTTCCGGATGGATTATTGCAAGTGTTTTAGGTGTGACTTCCCCGAAAATCAGAAGTAAAAATGTTGACGCAAGAACTGCTGCAGCTGCGCCTTTGCCGCCAAGCCATTCTGTAAATGAAGTTGCCAGCATACTTGATATTGCAATATTTACAAGCAAATTACCGACTAAAATAGTAATTAATAATTTTCCCGGAGCTTTTAATAATCGCGCGGCAAGTTTACCGCCGGGACCGCTATGATCCCGCAGTCGTCGAACTCTTGCGCGGCTTAATGAGAACAAGGAAGTTTCTGAACCTGAAAAGAAAGCTGACAGGATAAACAGAAGAATTAAGAGGAAAATATTAAACCAGACTGAGAAAAAAAATGTTTTCATCATGCCCATCTTCCATTATAATTTTCCGGAGGACTTATTTCGCCACGGATAACACGGTCACGTAATTTTTGACCATATGTTAAAAATCCGGGCGGCTCGGAGCAGGCGATTGCTGCTAGAGGATCGGCTTTGTCGGAACTAAATTCGTTAGTCCAATTGTGAATCTTTTTCATTAAATCAAGAACGTGTCCCGATTCAACAGCCGCTAAATTGTGCTTTTCAGAATAATCATCTGCAACGTTGTACAACTCTGTATCGTCAAATTGCCAAAAACCATTGTGCCACGTGCGATTTAATTTCCACCCCGAAGAAATAATCGCACGCTGAGCTGTATAATGTCCATGGCTGCATACTACATAATTTCTGCCTTGCGGTGAGTTTTCTATCAAATCTGTAATGGATAATGAATGATATCCTGTTGGAACTTCAAGACCAAGTATATCTAATATTGTAGCAGAAACGTCTAACGAGTAACAGAGTCCGTTCAGAACAATTCCGCTACTGAGTTTTTTGGGAGCACGGATGATTAACGGAACGCGAGCGCAATTGTAATGTGTGCTTATATGTCCGCCATAACATCCGCATTCGCCGAGTAAAATGCCATGATCACTGGTTATAATTATTACAGTATCGTCAAGAATATTTAATTTTTCGAGATGGGAAACTAATTCAGCTACGCAGTCATCAATCGAACGTATTTTTGCGTTGTATTTGTGTATAAGCTGCC
>JAOZNZ010000975.1 GCA_029933535.1 bacterium
GATGCTCTTTCAGAGCATAAACATGTTTTACTAATATCCCCAGGGTTGCTAACCCCGGCCTATAATGAAATGCTCCTTTGGAGCATGAAATCAAAAATGCCGAAGGCGCTATAAATTTAAATCTCCGATTTCAATTTTATCCAAAAACCTGTTTTAGTGCCTTTTGACATAAATCCTGAAGGTTATGACCTTATTTTTATCGGTACTCCTGTTTGGGCATGGGAACCGGCTCCCCCACTAAAAACTTTTTTCTCTACTTGCAATATTTCAAATAAAAAAATCGCGTTATTTTGCCAATAAATCATGAACATGAGTACAGTGTTACTTCGTTGTTGCTTTAAAAAATATTAATTTTTTATCTGTTTTCTTGCTCTTTTAATATTCGCGCACGCGCACGCCAACTTTTAGGTTGATTTTCAAATTTTGCAAAACCTAAACTTTTTTTACCCCCATTTCGTTTTAATGTTTCTTTGACAGCTTCTTCTAACTGATCGGCGAATTTTTCAAGTTGTTCAGGTTTCGGTAAAATAATACTTCTGGCTTTATTAACAATACGAATAAATATGGCATATAAATCTATACCCTCCGGCAAATCCCGCGTAACAGATTTGTATATTTTATTCGCTTTTTCTTGTTGTCCGAAATTTTCATAACAAAATGCTACACACATAGCCGACCAATAACGCAGACTGCCATAATCAGCATCAGGAATTTCCAATTTTTCTGCTGGATTATTCATAATTAAATCATAATTTTCCCGGAAATACGGCATCGCTTTTTTAGAATTTCCAAATCCAATCGGTAAAGCCAGTAGTTCACCCAAATGAATATTTGTCCACAAATATTCTTTCATATCCCCGATCTTTTGTGTTTCGTCTCGAATGTATTCATAAATCTTTTTTGTCGCGTGGATGTCTCTTATTGTTTCGTCACCCCAGTCAAGAGACATTGCGATTTCGCAAAGTGCATCTAAATCTTCAGTGCTTTGTATAATACATTCTATCTCTTCAGTCGAAAGGACGGGACTGTTAAGCGAACAATACGCGGGAGAGTCATAAGGGCACATCGTAGGTCCCATAATATCAGGATTTTTCCGAATGTTAAAACATTTAACTCTTTGTTCCTTTTGTTTTTTTGTAAGATTCTCAGAGGAATTAAAAGAGTTAACCAATTTCAGGATTTTTTCATACTCGCTTATTTTATTATCCTTTTTTGATTTTGTCATTTT
>JAOZNZ010000976.1 GCA_029933535.1 bacterium
TACCATCGGTATAATATTCATTTGTCAGTTCAATTTTACAATATTTATCAACACCGAAAAGAATGCCTGAAGGTGTTTCAAATGAATCTATATGGTTTGTAACCCACGCAAATGAACTCTGCGCGAAAAAAAACAGTAACGCGACAATTAAAACAAATTTAAAGCTGAGCTTCATTGCCAATCATTATATCATAGTTATTCTTACTATGCAATAACCTTGGTTTACCACATTACGGCGACTAATTGTTAAATGATTTGGCTTCTGTTTCTACACTCGCGAAAATTAATAAACAGATTTATAGAATTAAGATTGTTTTAATTCTCATTTAGATTCCTTGATTCGAATTTGCATTTTGCATTAAATTAAGCTATAATTATTAAAACAATTTTTAATTAACATTCATATTTAACATTATGACAACTTATATAGAGACATACATAATTGCACGACTGAAAGAAGCTGAATACGAATTTGATCCCGAAACTAATTGTTGGTGTGCAAGTGTGCCAACTCTTCCGGGCGTGTACGCTCAATCTCAAGCCTTAGAAGACACGCGTCAGGAATTGGCAGAAGTGATCGAAGAATATATTTTTGTATCGCTTAGTAAAGAACATAAATTACCCGGTTTTTCAGCTTTTAATACACTCGCTCATGCCTAAACTTGTCCCCCTTTCCCGCAAAGAACTTATTAGAAAGCTGAGAACACTTGGCTTTGATGGCCCTTTCATTGCCACCCGTCATCAATATATGAGTTTTGGGACAACCAAAATATTCATACCCAATCCTCATAAAAGTGATATTGGTGCTCCGCTTTTAAGGAGAATAATTAAGCAAATCAGCATTTCGAGGGATGAATTCATAAATTTGTAATATTTCCGTATAATTTTGATTTTTTAAGAAGTTTAGTAATAGCTTTTGCATTTTGCTCTAATTTTTCTCATTTAGTAATTTCTTTGGTCAATACAGGCAAGAGATTTTTGGTAACAATTATACGCAAAAGGTATATTCCCGCTTATCTCGCTCTCCTGCAGCACGCACGTGTGGCATGCGGGCTGTGGGAGAAGATCGGAATTTGAATTTTCTTATTTTACAAATTTTATAATCTACCGACACAACCAGCATTCGCCGGTCAAGAGGTCGGCAGGATTTAAAAATGGCAATATCATTTTAAAATTATACTGTCAAGCGAACGTTTTGGAACGTGATGAATATTCTTTTCATCGCGC
>JAOZNZ010000305.1 GCA_029933535.1 bacterium
GGCACCCTCCTCGACGAGGAGGGGAATTGAAAACAAAAGGCGGGAAGTATTCTTTGGCACATGATTAGAAGATATAAATAATTAATAACCTAAATAAATAAATCATTATGGCTATTCAACGATCCGACAAAATTAAAGCTGTGTTTTTTATATTGGTAACAACCACGTTGTTCGCTACATTGATAATAACTCTTGTCGGTACACAATGGATGAAAAAGCAGGACAAATATTATGTTGATTTTGGTGAAGCGGTTAAAGGCCTCAAAATCGGCTCTCTCGTCAGATATCACGGCGAGGAAGTTGGTAAAATCATCGACATAAAATTTGATCCGACATCTGCACAAACAAAAGTTACAATGGATATTGTACCGCACACTATGATTAAGGAAGACAGCATTGCAACTATTGAAGTTGATTCCTTCATAATCGGTACTAAGTCAATAATGATAACTCCCGGCACCGCATCATCTCCGTTATTAAAGCCGAACAATCCAAAAGTGATGATTAAGAGTGCTGAATCAAGTTTCCAAAAATTTTCATCTCAAATTGTTGATATTTCACAGCAAGCGGGAGTGCTTATCGACAATATCAACAATGTTTTCACTCCTGAAAATGCCCAGTCGGTTTCTTCAATTTTGTATCATATTGATAGTTTTATGATAACAAATTCACCGTTATTTGTTGAAACATTAGATAAATTCAGGCTTTCACTTATTCAACTTGATACGGCTGTCAACACTGCGAACAATCTTATGCAGCAGAATCAGGACAATATTAACATAACAATAAATAATCTTAGAATTGCAACGGATAATTTAAATGAGTTTCTAGATAAAGTTAACCGGCAGCCTGCATTGCTGATTCGAGGCGCAAAACCAGAAAAGGAGAATTGGAATAATGAATAATATAAAATCAATCTTAATAATATTTTTACTTGTGGCGGTTATTTCAGGATGCACTTCTGTCCCAATTCCTAAAATAACAAAATATTCCCTTGATACTCCTGTTACCGAAAATAAAAAGATTAAAAATATCAACATCGCCGTTCTACACGTGCGATCACGCACTCAATTCGACAAAAGGAATTTAGCTATCAGTCCTAAGAAATATGTTATGGATTCATACTCAACGGCTCAATGGGTTGAAAATCCATGCAATATGCTTACGGATGACATTGTTGCCTATTTATCAAAAAAGTTTAATTATGTCACACCCTCTTCACTCAACTATAATAACGGTATAGATTATACCATTTCAGTTTACATAGATGATTTAAAGCATGTTAAACGAGATAATAAATGGTTCGCTGTCTTAACATTACACTATGAAATAGCATCTGCCAAAACAAAAAATATCATCAAAAATAACTGGTTCAGAGAAAAAATCGAACTTGATGATTCTTCAGTTCAAACCTATGTAAACAATCAAAATAAATCTGTCGATAAATTTCTGCAACAATTAACTTCTGAGATAGCCGGTCTTTGAGCCTTCAGTTTTTAATTTCCGGCTTTTTGTTTTCAACTTTAGATTTTTTCATACTTATTGATTTTGAAATCAATAGTCCGAATACCAGGCGAAAGAAACGAATCGTGTCACTAAAAGGATGAATATTACTTGAAGATTTTTCAGTATAGATTGAACTAATTGTAACTTCCGTTACCTTAAATCCTTTTTGTGAAACCTGATAAAGTATTTCGGTATCAACTTCAAAATTGGATTTTGTAAGCCGTAAACTTTCTACTGCCCTTCTTGATAATAATCTGTATCCGCATTGGGTGTCTGCCAAATTCACTCTGCATAACTTAGAAACGATTTTTGACATAACGTTATTCGTGGTTCGACGAATGAACGGCATTCCTTCCGGTTTGCTCATTCTGTTTCCGCAAACAAGGTGAGCCCTACGGCGTTGAGCCGCCTGCACCAGCCGGGCAATTTCCCCCGGTTCATGCTGCCCATCGGCGTCAAGAAGCACAACATATTTATAAGAAATTTTTCGCAAACAGTTTAATGCTGTACGTATTGCGGCTCCTTTACCCCGATTGCTCACATGGACTATCACTTCTGCTCCTGCATCGAGTGCCACATTAGCGGTTCCGTCATCCGAACCGTCATTAATAACAATACACCGCCCAACTTTACGCAAAGTTTTTCTCACGACAATGCCGATAGTTTTCTCGGCATTATGAGCTGGAATAACGGCGATAACGTCGGTATAAAAAGTACCTTTGCGTTTTTTTGTTAAGATTTCTCCATCTTTAAAGAATTGGGGCATATTATTACTCAAGGTATGACTTTATTCAATGCATATTCAATAATACCTGATGCTCCTGTTTTCTTAAGTTTTGGTATTATCTCGCGAACAATTTTTTCGTCAACAACTACCTCAATTGCAAGCCAATCACTATTTCTGAGGTGTGAAACCGTTGGTTCTTTCAAGCATGGCAGGATTTCAACAACTTCGTCAAGGTTTTTTTCAGGAACATTCATCTTCAAGCCAACTTTGTTTCGTGCTCTCAACGCGCCTTGTAACAACAATGCAAGGTGTTCAATTTTTTCACGTTTCCACTCATCGGCCCATGCTTCTTTATTCGCGATAAATCTGGTAGTGCTGATTGTAAGAGTATCAATAATTTTCAATCTATTTGCCCGGAGTGAAGATCCTGTTTCAGTCAATTCAACAATAGCATCAACGAGGCTTGGGCATTTAACTTCTGTAGCCCCCCACGAGAACTCGACATTAACTTGAATGTTTTTTTCTTCAAAGAATCGACGTGTCATACCAACTGCTTCAGTAGCGATAGTTTTTCCATCTAAGTCTTCGGCGCAGTTGAATGGTGAATCTTCATGAACAGCGAGGACCCATTTCACCGGATTAGCAGTTTGTTTTGAGTACATCAATTCACAGACATCAACAACGTCAGAATTATTTTCAAGGATCCAATCTTTACCGCACAATCCGCAGTCCATATTACCGTTTTCAACGTATCTTGACATTTCCTGAGAGCGGATAAGAATTCCTTTCATTTCTTTATCGTCAATAGTTGGATAATATGACCGACTTGAAACGGAGATATTATAACCTGCTTTAGCAAACAGATCATAAGTAGCTTTTTCAAGGCTGCCTTTAGGGAAACCGATTATAAGTTTTTTTTCATCACTCATTTATTTTACTCCAAAAATTAATATTTTTATTATTTATATCAAGTAATAGATTATACTTAAACAGCGATTTAAATTCAAATGCTATTTAACCTCAGTTATTACACAAACAAAACTTGTTGGGAAGTTTATGATTTTATTATATACGGAGATGTTATAAGTGGAAGGATAACTACTGTCTAAAAAAGTGAAGCGCTGTTGGTAATGGAGAAGAGTCCGGAAGTCAAGCTACAGATACAATGGCAATGAATTTGAAATGATTTTCATTTTAGGTATTCAATCATTTTTTATTACAAAGGTACCTTCCAGAGGCATGCTTTTAACCAGAAGTTTGCCTAAACTGTATCCTACATTCACTGCAGACCAGTCTGAAACAGTATGTGGATCAATATTTTCCGGATAGCCGCAAATAATGAATAGACTGTCATTAAAATCTGATGTATCAATTATACTATCACCAACAATTTTTTCAATACTAACATTGCTGTCAGGTTTTGTTTCGTCAGTCAGGTAAAATGAATAATCGATTATTTGTCCACCGGTATTCAATTTTGGTTTAGCAATTATTTTTTTGATTGAGCGAGCATCAAGCCAACGCGGTACGGCGTCGGAACCAATATCCCCGCCTTTCACGTAGAGTAGTTTTAAATGGTCGAGCGAATCAATCGAACCGTTAGAATTTAAAGAGCCACAGAGAATATTTGCATAAATATTACCGCCCACAGACGTTTTTGTTTTATTTTGTTTTATTGCCCGGACAATTATTTTAGAATTATTTTCGTCACTTTTAAAGCGAACATTATGCAGTTTTGATTTACATTTATAACCAAGGTCACCGCCTTTAATGACAACACTTTTAATTGTGCTGTCTGACCAAACGCGATCAATGTTTCCTTTAACTTCTATAGAAGCCAGTCCGTTATCAGCTATAATTCCACTGATATTACATACACCATCACTGTCTTTTGCAAATGATTTGACATTTACCGTTAATTTGTCGTATGGAGATCCGTTTAGAATAGTCAATGTCCTGCCCTGCGAGATAAGTTTGCCGGTTCCCCTATAATTGACATAGATCAAATCGGAATCAAGGTCGCGTGCGGGAACATTTTTATCAGTGCTTAAATCATTTACAACAATAGCGGTGCCGGCATCAGTAATTGGAGCCGAACCAACCTGAATGCCTATATTATTTATATCGCCTTCATTTTTGTTTGGAAGATTTTGTGCAGAAAAAGGTATAATATTCCAACCTTGCAAACATGTTCCTTCAGCGATTATATTTGAGTCTGAAAAGACTGTGTATTCGGAATTTGTAATACTTATAAACTCAATTGTTCCTGTTTGTGTCCGGCCGATATACCGAGGCCATAGAGAGAGTATATCTTTAACACCGTCTATCATTTCATCATTTTGAGTCACAGATACTGAGTCACAACCTATTTTATCATTTTCAACTGCAGTAACGATTATATTATTTTGACCTGGAGCTACATGGGAGTTAAAAGAAAATGTTAAGTCGGGAATTAAACAGCCATTTTCACCTGTGAAAGAATTTGACCATATCAGGCTGTCGGGTATAATACTAACATTTCCTGAGATCGTTATGGAATGTGTGGTAGGATTTACATTTAAATCATCACTGTTGTCCA
>JAOZNZ010000012.1:0-11231 GCA_029933535.1 bacterium
CAGGGGCGTATAAACTCGGTGTTCCACATCCGCCCGGATATCCGATGTGGTCAATCCTCGCGAAAATATTAACATTTATTCCGGTTGGTGATGTAGCCTATCGAGTGAATTTGCTTTCCGCGTTATGCGGAGCTTTGTCTGCCGGAATGCTTGCGCTAATACTTTCTAAGACGGGAGATTTATTTTTTAGTAAAGATGAACAGGAACTCAGTTCGCATCATCTTCTTCCGGCGTTTGAAAAGTTTGGATTAACGACGCCCAGGCTTGTGAATTCGTTATGTGCGATAGCCGCCGGAGTACTTTTTGCATATACGCCCGGGACGTGGTCACAATCAACGATAGCGGAAGTATACGCATTGAACTGTTTTTACATGACATTGATAGTAACGTTATCATTAGTTTTCATGTTCAATCCTAACAGAAGATTTTTGTTTTATGCTATTTCTTTCTTTTTCGCGCAGGCGATAACAAATCATCAGACAATTGCTGTAATGATATTTAGTCTTGGCTGGTTAGCCTGGTGCACGCGCAAGAACAACGAAGATTTCATTGTACTATTTATAAACGCGATAGTACTTCTTATATTCACGAAATTTATATTCAACCGTTATCATATGTTATCATTTGAAGGCGGGAAATTTTTCTTTGGTTTTGTCGGACCGTTTATAATGTATCTTGTTGCCGTATATTTTATAAACAAGAAATTATTTAACGATACGGAATGGGTAAAATTAGCCGGATCTTTTTTTCTCGGATTATCTGTTTGTATTTATTTACCGATTGCTTCGATTACAAATCCGCAGCTGAACTGGGGACGTCCGAGGACCGTTGAAGGTTTTTGGCATTCGATTCTTCGCGGCCAATATGAGAAGCCGCATTTTTTAAATCGGGATGGCAACAACGTAGTTAATTCGAAAGATTTCAATCATTTCTTTAAACAATGCTGGTTGTATCTTAAAGACACATGGGATCAATATCCGTTAGTTTTGATATTCGCATTTTTAAGTATAGTTGCTTTAGTTGTATTATGGAAAAAAATAAAGATCAGGAATTGGCTTCTTTACTCAATCATAACTTTTGTTTTATGCGGAATAGGTATGGTTTTTACAATGAATCCCAAACTTGATGTTACATCCCAGTATATCAATCGTGTGTTCTTTATAATGTCGCATGCGGGACTCGGTTTGCTCGTAGGTTACGGTATGTTAACGGTAGTAGCACTGCTTTTTTCTATATCGAAAAGTAAAAATACAATGTGGCGGAATATTGTAATAGCAATTGGTTTGATATTTGTGGTTTTCGGTTTGTTTTTTACAGCAGTACCTGTATTTAAAGACAGCGTTAATTTCCCTCAGTGGATTTTATCCGCTAATTCATCCGGAACGGTATTACTAGGAATTATATTCGGATTATTATTTACATTCATAGGGATATTTATATTACTTGGCATATCGATGCCGAAGAGCAGTTATATTGCGAGTATATTGATAGCATTATGCATATTAATCACTCCATTTATTCCTGCAACGAAGCACTGGGATGAAATGAATTTAAGGAAAAAGTATTTTGGTTATATATATGGAATAGAAATGCTTAAAAATTGCGATCCGGGTGCTATATTTTACGGTGGTACAGATCCCGGCCGTTTTGTTCCGCTTTATATGATAAACTGTGATAAATTCAGGTCGGATGTATGGTTGATAACTCAAAACGGTCTTGCAGACGCAACTTATATGAACGTTTTACGTGACAGATTCTGTAAACCAAGAGAAGTTTGGGGATGGGCACGTGGATTACTAAAATTTCTTGATGCCGAGCGAGAAGATCATAAGGGTGAAAACACGATTTATATTCCATCGCGCCAGGATTTTGAACGTTCATTTCAGATCTATATACAAGACGTTCAGGCAAGAAAAAAACGAGGGGAACATATCGAAGAAGAAGTTACTATTAAAGATGGTAAAATAAGCGTTGGGGGAGTTGCAGGAGTAATGCGCCTGAACGGAATATTAACTGAAATGATATGGAAGGAAAATAAAGATAAACATACTTTTTATGTTGAAGAAAGTTATGTCATCCCATGGATGTATCCTTATCTCGAACCGGCGGGAATGATAATGAAACTCAACGCTGAAAAGATTAAGATCACGCCTGAGATAGTAAAAAAAGATTTTGATTATTGGAATAATATAACAAATATGTTTGCTAATGGGGGAGTCATTGAATTTAAAGACCTGGAACCTTCAATCACAAACGATAATCCTGAAATTGTTAAATTGTTCTGTAATAATAAACCAGATGGCCGACCAGGCAGAATAATTATTAAGCCCAATGAGTTTAAAGATGATGTTACAGCACAAAAATCATTCTCAAAATGCCGGTCGGCTAATGCAGGACTGTACGAATACCATCGTATGTGGACTGAAGCAGAGAATGCTTACAAGCAAGCGATATGGTTCTATCCTGTTTCAGCCGAAGCTTATATGCGTCTGGCAAACATGTATATGAAAATAGGGCAGTATGACAAAGCGCTTAAAGCGGTAGAAGAATACAAGCGTAAAGATCCTTTAAACACTCGTGTTGACGGAATGCTTAGCGCGATAAAGGCTCAGAAAAATATTCATGATGAGTTTGGGAAATTACAGAAAAAAATACTGACCGGAAAGGATGTAGATGCTAAGGATTATATGAAATATTTGCAGATTCTTAATCAACGGGGACAAAAAGCTGAAGCTCAAAGATTATACGATCTCTTGCTTTCCGATAAATCTCCTGTTACGAATACTGTGATTTATCAGTATCTAGGTTCAGTATTCAGTCAGCAAAATGATTTTGGAAGATTGAAAAAACTTTTCGATAAAATGATCGCTGCTAATCCGGATGATTGGAATGTATGGCTTAATTATTCCACATATTATTTCGCGATAGGTAATATTGATGAAGGGTTTAAATGTATTGAAAAAGCTCTCAAAATTAATACTCCGCAGGTTACAAGACGCTTATGGCAGGACGACCGATTCAAAACTATTCGTGAGAGTAAAGATCCTGCCATGAAGAAACGGTTTATGGATTTAACTAAATAGAGGGCGCTAGAAAATGATTCTTACAAAATACATTTTCTAGCAGGCACTAAATAGATGGATATGACGAAAATGTTTACAGATGAAATTGAAAGTTCAGCGCTTTCTTTGATAAAACTCGCTCTAAATGAAGATTGTGTTAATAACGATACAACCGGCAGCGCAGCGTTCAAAAACAATGAACTTTGCAAAATCAATGTTGTTGCGCGTGAGGCCTCAGTTGTCGCTGGTATGCCGCTTATATCTTTGATTTATCAATTGATCGATGAAAGAATTTCTGTTAATTCTTTTTTTAATGACGGGGATAAAGTAGAAAAAAATGACGTGATTGCCGTTGTCAACGGTCCGGCAGTTTCTGTTTTATCAGGTGAACGCACAGTTTTAAATTTCATTCAAAGACTTTTCGGTATTGCCGCACTAACGGCAAGATATGTTGATAAAGTTACCGGAACGGGAGTAAAGATAATTGACACTCGAAAAACAACACCGGGATGGCGATTACTTGAGAAATACGCTGTAAAATGCGGTGGGGGAGTGAATCATAGATTTAATCTCTCAGATATGATTATGTTTAAAGATAATCATATTGCACTGTCAGGAAAATCAATTGTTGAACTTGTACAATCCGCGCGAAAAGATTTCCCGACATTACAAATTGCCTGTGAAGCCGATACAATCGATCAGGTCAAGATTTTACTTAATGCTGATGTTGATATAATTATGCTTGACAACATGACTGTCGAAATGACTGAGCAGGCTGTTGAACTTGCCGGTAGGGGAGTGGTGCTTGAATCAACAGGAGGAATTACTTTAGATAATGTTGGTAAAGTTGCCCGAACGGGTATTTCGAGAATATCGATTGGTGCAATAACGCATAGTGTTAAATCGATTGACATTGGGATGGATATTAATTGAAATTCGCGCGAGCGCTAATTTCAATTATGGTCAAGAAGGGGAGAAAGTTTGTGGTAATCTAGATAACAAATAAAATTAAACCACATAAGGGACATAAGGTCACATTAGAAAAAAATTATAATTATTATAATATCACACTTGTCCAAAATAAAAAATATTAACCCATGAATAGTACTGATTACTGGAAAGTGTTTAAATATGACGTTGTTGATTCCACAAATGAAACAGCTAAAAATATTTGCGGCGATTGCAATGAACAATTCGTTGTAATAGCAGATGCTCAGAGTAATGGTAAAGGACAGTTCGGTCGGAAGTGGTTATCTCCTTCAGGCGAGAATGTTCTTGCGACTTTTTGTATTCCGCGACGTGAAATTGCTGCTGAAAATCTTATTTCTTTTGCTGCGGCCAATGCTGTAAGTGTAATTTTGAAAGAATTTAATATTGTACCTAAGTGCAAATGGCCAAATGATATTGAAGTTTCTAACAGTAAAATTGCCGGGATACTTACAGAAAAAACAAAAGATTGGGTTTTGGTAGGTATTGGGTTAAACCTTAACTGGCCGATAAAAAAGTCTGAATTAGAGAACGGGAAAAAATATACAAGCCTTTTCGCTGAATGCGGAAGCAAGTATAATGCGGATAAATTTGTTTTGTTATTAAGTAACGCGTTGAATTCACATATAAAACAATCTGCCGGTGAGACACTAACACTATATAAATCTTTTTGGAATCAAAAAAGAAATATTGAGATTCTTGTTGATGAGAACTGGCAGCCCGCAAAACAAATCGGAATTGATACTGACGGAGCATTAATCGCAGGATTAACTTCCGGTCAAACAATTAAAATATATACCAGCGCGCGTATTAGAACAAATGACGTATAAAATAAAAAAAGCTAAACTGGCGCAAGCAAAAGAAATTTACGCACTTGTGAAAAAAGCTGCCGAAGAGGATACAATGCTTCCTCGCGCTCTAGGTGAGATTTATGAATCTATAAGGGATTTTTTTGTTGCGTTGGATAATGAATCTGGTGCTGTAATCGGTTGTTGCGCGCTGCAAATAGCGTGGGATAATCTTGCTGAAGTGCGTTCACTTGCGGTTGTAAAGGAAGATATGGGAAAAGGTATAGGGAAAGCGTTAATAGAATTTTGCGTTGAAGACGCTAAAGCGATGAAAATAAAGCGTGTTTTTGCGTTGACGTATGTAGAAGATCTTTTTATAAAAATGGGATTTGATAAAATTTCTAAAGATGAACTTCCACATAAAGTGTGGTCGGTTTGTATTAAATGTCATAAATTCCCGGATTGCGATGAACAAGCAGTCGCAATCGATTTGTTTTAACCAAATAAAATACAGAGGTGATAAAATGTTCGAAAACAATCAAGAACAAAAAGGCGGTGGCAGTGGAGATATGATGAATATTATGGGTTTGTGGGAAAATACCGACAAACGCGGTAATAAATATCTGAATGGCAGTCTCGGTGGTATTAGAGTACTTATATTTAAAAATACTTACAAACAAGGCGAAAGAGAACCGGATTACAGACTCTATGTCGCTAAAAAACAACAGCAGGAAGGCGGGTATAATCCGCAGGCTTCAGCCGGTGAAACTTCACAGGCCTCGCCTGCACCTACAGCACAAGCACCGCAAGCCACTCCTGAAAAAGAAGACGATATACCGTTTTAAGAATGGAATGATGGAGTGATGGAATATTGGTGGGAACCCGAAAATCTCCTCGATTTAAGAATTACGAAGTAATTGACTTCTAAAATCTAAAATCGTTAATCGATGTTCGATATTCGTCGCGAAGCACCAGGCGGATATGTTTGGGAAGATGGAAACCACCACGGCCGACGGGCATGTCGGATTGGTTAAAAAGTAACGCGCGGCAGCGTGTTACTTCCAATATTTGATCGGTAGAGCAAATATAATGAAAACTCATATACTTAAATACAGAGTTCCATATGCTGATGTGGATCAGATGGGCGTTGTTTATTACGCAAATTATTTTGTGTATTTTGAACGCGGGAGAAATGAATTATTCCGCTCGTTTGGCATGCCGTATAAGATTATGGAAGACAGCGGAATTATGCTTCCTGTAATAGAAGCGCACTGCAAATATTATAAGTCTGCACATTACGATGATGAGCTTGAGATAGTGAGTAAATTATCTGATCAAAAGGGGATTCGCAGTAAGATGGAATGCGAGATTTTTTGTAAAGGTGAGAAGCTTGTACAGGGATATACCTGGCATGTTTCGACCAATTCAAAGGGCAAACCGTGTAAAATCCCGTCTGAATTAATTGAATTATTTAATGAATAAAATGTGTTTATCCAACACTCCAATACTCCATTACGCGCTTCCAAGCGCGTAATATTCCAACAATCCAATTCCCAATTTATGGACTGGCAAATCAGATTAATGCTGCGCGAAGATTTATTGGCAATTACTAACGTTGAATGCACAGCGCTGCACATCAGCAAAGATAAATCAAGAAATATTTCTTTTCTCGAACTCGCTTTAATAAATAATCCGGCCGGTTGTTTTGTGGGAATGTCAGGTGGATGCATAGTCGGATATGTTATATCAATGATAACCGGGAACGTTGGCTGGATAGGTTCAATAGAAGTTTCGCTTTCCCAAGGAGGTAACGGGATGAAACTTGCCTTGCTTAATGAAGCGATAAAGCAGTTATCGAAAAATGCATCAATAACAGCGATACAGTTACCGAATGAAGGGGTCAGGTTTATACAAAAATGTATTGAGCTGGGGTTCCAACTTGTAGAGCCACAAATTATATTATCTAAGAAAACAGAACTTTTATCAGTTTTGAATGTAAAACCTGTTGTTTCTGTAATGGAACTTGAAGATACATTCGGCGTTTCTGATATCATTAGTTTAATGGAAAAAAATAATTTAGGTAAAGTTATAACTTTGGAAACTGAAAAATCGCCGGCAGGAAAGATTTTGCTCGAATCGCAACCAAGGCGATTAAATTCACCAGGCGGTTACAGTTTGATTACGTTTGGCAGCATAATTCGAAATCTTACTGCACAGCCGTTAAAAACTGTTTTAACGATAGCCGGAAAAGAAGCATTACAACTAAACTCAAAAATTGTTTATATTGCGCTGAATGGATTCTATAGAAACGAATTACAGATTTTGATTGAGGGAGGATGGAAAATCGGTAAAATTTCTCAAAGGCTGATTTATAAGAAATCCATTTCATTATATAAACAATCTCTTGCCAAACCGTTTATAGATCTTTCGCAATGGATGTTGTAAGCCGTCCCGATAACATCGGGACGAGAAGCTTGCCCAGCCATAGGCGGGGTTATTAATTAAAGGTGGGAAGGTGTCAGGTGTCAGTTCCTAAACTTGATAATTGTTTATTCTGTGAAAGGTCAAAGGTTTAAAGTTTAAGTTTAAGTCATACTTGTCCGGCCATTATCTAATAACTAATAACTATTAACTAATAACTATTAACTTTTCCTCAAAAGCCCATAAACACAGCATAAGAGGCCGACATACAACTTCGCATAATATATCTTATGTTAAGTTTCGCCTGTGCGCGTTCGGTGGGTTGTCGTAATGCAAACCCTTTGCATGATTGCAATTCTTTAAAATAAATTATTTAATTATTGAAATCTTTAAAATACCTGTTGCACGCGACTTGCATCCTTTTTTATAATTGTGGAACATTATATGCCATTAGAAAATACAAAACAAATTTAATTCATTCTAATAACGTCAATGTATTGACAAACAACATGTTTTATGGTATAATGTACATAAGAGGTAAAATCACGCACTTGTTGCAATCAATCTAGCTTATGTTAAATAACTATAGTTATTAATGTAGTAAACTTGCGCGCAAATTCTATATGACAATTATACAACGCATTACAATTTAACAATTATATATTTACGCAGTTTTGTGAGAAACATTGATAAACAATTTATAATTAAAAAAAACGGTTATACTTTCGTAGAAATTGTAATTGTTTTGGGACTCGTTGGTTTACTAACCGGTTTAGTTATTATTGCAATATCAAAAATAGCTGAACGCGAACGCGCGCGCGAGTGTTCCGGAAAATTATTAATGATTTACAGTGCTGTAAATTATTATTGTCTTGACAACAATTTACCATATGGAAGTATAATAAATGAGACTAATTTAATTTCTTCGGGTTTGCTCAAAGCAAGTGATGTTTTGGCATGTCCTTCTACTGATGAATCATATCAATCAGTATATACAAATGGTGTTATAATTTCGTGCCCGTCGGGGCTTAACGGTCATGTATGCAAGCCATAACGAACAGACATGATTTCAACAGGTATATTTTGCATATTAGTAATAAAAAATATCAATCAGGGATGACGTTAGTAGAATTGATCATATCAATGCTGATAGTTATCGTCTCTGTTATTACAATATTTACAACTTTAAGTTTTGTTTCAAGGTCTGCTAAACGGTCTACCGATGAGACAGCAGGAAACATGCAAGCGGTCAGAGTTCTTGAGTTGATTACTGATGCTCCATACGATATGGTAACCACGAACAATTTTCCTGTTGAATATTTGGTTGACGCGGAAGGCGAGCTTATATATGCGCTTACGACGAGTGTTACCGAAGTGACATCTCCTGATTTACATAAACAGGTTACAATTGATTACACTTGGCGTGAAGGAACGTTACAAAGGCATACGCGTTATTATATTTTAAAATCCGATTAAGAATGTATAAAATTAACATAAAGAATGATGGCTTTACATTGACAGAATTGCTTATCGCATCCTTTGTGGGTATGTTGGTAATATTTGTTTTAATATCGGCATATTCTACCGGAATAAATCTGATGAAAAAAGCTGCATCGGTACTGTCAGCTCAACAAAATGCTATAGTTGCGATGAACAGGATTGAAGATTATGTACATGCATCAAAAGACATGGATTTATTTAATTACACTCCCCCATCGGAATGGACAACAGCAACAAGCAACGGGAACTTTCTGGTACTTTATAATTATGATGACAGTACGTCTTCATTTTTCTGGATAGACAATAACATGTATTGCACACCTGATTTTACAAAAGACAGTTTTACTACTAATGCTACGGACAACATACTAGTTGTTTCCGGTATTAGTAATGAGACATATTTTCGTAAATATTACGGCAATATAATTTTCAAGTTATCTGTAGTAAATTCATCGAACACCAATTTAATTGCATTTAGTGCATTAACATGTTTTGTACCGCGAAATTAAATATATGGAGGTATATTTAACTTACTGAAAATAAATTTGAGGAGGAATATTATAGCACTGTGTTTTATGTAACTAACAACTGTAGGAGGTACGTTATGAAAACAAAAAAACACAAAGGAGCTGCTCTGCTTGCAAGCGTAATAATAATTATGAGTATGCTGTTTGCAGGCTCGTTATTTATGCTGAACTGGAGCAGAAAAGGATATGAGTATTCTGTGAAAAGAACTGCTTATTCTAAAATGTTCTATGCGGCAGAATCTGGCATTCAATACGCCGCAAAAAAAATTCGCGGAATGCCGCCCACCAGTGTGATTAATGTAAAAAAAGTGTGTGACGATTTCATTGGATTAGCTGAGACTGCCTTTCCCGACACCGGATACACTTTCACAAAACTCACCATAGAGGAGATTGCCACAGATGGCATTGTTGCTTCCGGAGCTAACGCGGATATTTACAAGATTGAAAAGGCGTATGATATTCGTTGCCGCGTGACGGACAATAATGATCCCGATAATTATGCAGAGTTATCAAAGGAAATCGGTTGTTTTTCAGTTTCAGTGTTTGACTATGGAGTCTATTATCAGGATATTGAAATGGAGTTATATCCTGAGTATGCTGACATCACTATCGGAGGGAAGGTGCATAGCAACAACGGATTGCATCTCGGTCCATTCAGAAGTCTGCGCTTTCTCGACTATATTACAAGCCCCGAAGGCGTATATCAGGGCGCAACCACGGGTAAAGATCTTGGATGGGAGGATAGAGATGGAAACATCTTAATATCGAACAAAAAGAATGAACTTGTCGATATGCGCTTAGAAGATGGGGAATTCCTTGACTCCAAAAACCCCAACTGGAAAGACAAATCTACCGACAAGTGGGATGATAAAGTGAGAACGAAAGAACACGGTGCAGGCAAAATAAAGCCCGCCTTTGTAAACGAAGCAACAGGTGTCGATTCAACAGTACTTATTGACCCGGCTCCTGATACACCCGAATCGTACGACATAGCCAAGTATCGTTTTGAGAACAAAGCGGGACTTGTAATAACAGCTGAGGGCATTTTGTATGAGCAAAGCGGTGTAATAACAAACGCGGAATTCACAACGCGGACTTATATCGATCATATCACTAATTTAAACTGGGTGGTTACAACCAATGAGTTCTTCAACAGAAGATCTTTAGGAGATGCTATTGATGACCCGTCGCTTGGTATGGTTTATCCGCTTGACATAGACATAGGTTTGTTCAACGAATGGCTGGCGGTACAGCCGGAGTCGATGACTTTCAAGCATCATTTGTCAGATAGAGCCGGTATAATGTACATCGAGCGCGAAAACACGTTAGGCCGTGCAGTACGTATAAACAATGCCGAAGTGCTCCCCAAACTACCAAATGGCTTTACTGTGGCATCAGTTAACCCTGTATATATACGCGGTAGTTACAATACCAAGAGCAGCATTGAGGGTGCCAGTGGCAGTGAGCCCGCGCTTATTGTCAGCGACGCGTTAACTGTTTTGTCTGATGCTTGGGATGACGCAGAGAATCGGGTAAAGACGTATGAGCAACTCACGTGTGGCGAAGACTATGACTCGCAGGTTGCGTGCGATACGAGGATAATCGCATCGCTCATCTCAGGCTCCGCGGAACCGACTGAAGGCGAATATCAAGCTACCGGCGGTGTACAGAACTTCATTCGTTTTCTCGAGTACTGGAGAGGATTGACTCTTGATCATGTTGGTTCAAGTGCATGTCTATGGCCATCCAGGCAGGAAAACAAAACAAAAAACAGCGGTAACAAGCAAATTGTTCCCAGACCAAACAGGTATCCTTCATACCGTAATTTCACGTATGATGATGAGTTGAAAGAAAGACAGCCTCCCGGTCTGGAAAGGTTTTACACTTTCGAAGAAATCTGCTGGAAAAAAATCCGGTAATACGGTATTAATTTCGCTGCTTTAGAA
>JAOZNZ010000012.1:11331-17184 GCA_029933535.1 bacterium
CTTCGCACCGGCTCGCGCTGGGAAGCGCGGCTTACTCCATTACTCCCCTATTTTTCCATTTATTTTATAAAAATGATTTGCTCTAATACAAATATTTTGCATTATTGCAATATATTTTTTTATAATTTTTCAATAAAATATTATATAAAGTACTTGTAACACGCACCTTACATCAATTGTGTTTTTTTTGGAACAAATTATGCTATATGTAAATTGGAAAATACTTTTTAAACATGGAGGATATTATGAAAACAAAAAAACACAAAGGTGCTGCCCTGCTGGCAAGCGTGATAATAATTATGGGCTTGTTATTTGCCGGTAGTTTATCAATGTTGAACTGGAGCAGGAAAGGTTATAATTACTCTGTGAAAAAGACTACATATTGCAAGTTGTTTTATGCTGCAGATTCAGGAGTTAAATATGCAGCTAATAAAATAATGGATATGCCGTCTGTAGGTAGTTTTCATGGAAAAGCAAAAGAAATGTCTAATGATTTCCTCGCCATTGCTGAAACTCTCTTTCCATCGGCAGTGTTTACTTTTGAAAGATATTCCGTAGATGAAATAAGCACTAATTTAATCTCTTATACTACTGAAGGTGCTGAAGAATCGTATGAGCTGGAAAACGCTTATGAAATTCGATGCCGTGTTTCTGAAACCGGTAATCCGGATAATTATGCTGAACTTTCCACCGTAGTCGGAAGATTTGCAGTTTCACCTCTGGATTACAGTGTTTATTATCAGGAAGAAGAACTTGAAATTTATCCGGACTGGGCTGATATAAAAATTAAGGGTAAGGTTCACAGTAATAATGGAATACATCTGGGACCTCTCAGAAGTATGCGCTTTCTCGACTATATTACAACCGCTGAAGGACTCTATCAGGGCGCAAGTGCGGGTAAAGGAGTAGGCTGGGATAATAGAGACGGACATATCTATATCGCAAACGAAGATGAAACATATGTTGACATGCGTACAAATTATTATTATAATATTGTTACGAATGTAGATACCGGTGAAATCTCAATTCAAATCGAAACGGAATATTTAGACGCGGACGATCCGAATTGGGAAGATGAGTCTGATGACAAATGGGACAAAAAAGTAAAAACTAAAGGTCACGGTGTTGAAAAAATTAAGCCGTCTT
This sequence comes from bacterium, assembly GCA_029933535.1. GTDB lineage: Bacteria > Auribacterota > UBA3054 > UBA3054 > B51-G9 > B51-G9. The sequence continues at coordinate 12,478 of JAOZNZ010000012.1, forward strand.
TCGATTGCTCGACTAATGAAGTGTCAGAAGACATCGCCACTATATTAATTGATCCTGACCCGCGAACAGGTGAACCTTACTATATAACATCGCATCGATTTGAGAATTTAGCGGGATTTGTATTAACGCCTGAAGGTGATCTTTACGAACAGACAGGTCCCGTTACTAATGCTGAATTCACAACTCGTAATTTCATTGATAACGCTACTAATCTGAACTGGATTGTTACAACTAATCAGTTCTTTAACAGGCGTAATATGGGCGATTGGACAAATGATATTGCGTTAGGAATGGTTTATCCTACTGATATAGATATGGGACTGTTTAATGAATGGCTTCATCTTCAACCTGAATCGATATCTTTTAAACATAACTCTTCAGACAGAGCAGGTATATTTTATATTCATCTAAGCAATGATTTCGATCAGGCTGTCCGGATAAATAACGCGGAGGAGCTTTATGATCTTCCCCGCGGGCTTACTTTATCGACATTGAACCCTATATATATGTGCGGGGATTTTAATATTAAAGTAAATGGTAACGGAGATACAAACCATGCTGCTTTGATTATCAGTGATGCTATAAGCGTATTATCAGCATCATGGGATGACAGAGAAAATAATCCATGGCCTATAGAAATACTTGATCCTGAATCAGGAGATAATCCTGATTATTATGCTCAGGATCCTTGCGATACAACCTGGAACTGTTCAATTCTTTCAGGAAGTCCTGAATCATTGGCAGATGAATTCCAAGCTACAGGCGGAGCTCAGAATTTCGTTCGTTTCCTCGAATATTGGAGAAGTCATTCGTTTGATATGGACGGCTCAATGGGATGTCTGTGGAGATCAAGAATTCAAAAAAGAACAAGAAATGGAGGTAAGAAAGAAATGGTTCCAAGACCGGATAGATTTCCTTCATACCGGGATATTGAATATGATGAAAAACTGAAAAAAAACAAGCCTCCGGGACTTGCAAAATTTTATACTCACAAAGTTATCAGCTGGCATAAACTTCATTAACATAGTACTGCATTCAAAATGAAAATTGCAAAAACATTTATTTTAATAGTGATTTTCTCTTCATCGGTAGTTATAGCAGATGGGTCAGGAATGCCGGTCGGCTTTGGAGATAATAAATACGGCCAGATCGATTGCCCTATCTTAAACTTAAATAATATTTCCTGCGGACGAAATCATTCGGTTGGAATTACTGAATCAGGCGCTTTAATTGCCTGGGGAGATAACTCTCGCGGACAAACAAATGTCCCTGCCGGAACCGGATATAATGCGATTTCTGCCGGAGGATATCATTCTGTAGCTCTTAAAGACGGCTCCCCTATCGCCTGGGGAGACAACTCAAAACATCAAACCGAATGCGATCGATTCAATTACTTAATTGATGTATCCGCCGGACTAAACTTTACTGTAGGAAGAAAGTTTAACGGTGGATTGGTCGCCTGGGGTGAAAATAATTTCGGTCAGATTGATGTCCCGCCGGGCACGGGTTACAAAGCAATTGCTGCCGGCGCGTTTCATGCTGTTGCTATTTCTTCTAATGGTTCGCTTGTTGCCTGGGGAGACGGTCAGGATAATAAGCTCAAATGTCCTGCAGGCACTAATTATACTGTTATTGTGGCGGGAGTTGATCATACCATGGCGTTAAAATCTGACGGTACAATTATTGTCTGGGGATTAAACAGTTTTGGCCAGCTTAATACCCCTAAAGGAAGTAATTATGTTGCAATAGCAGCAGGTGATTTCCATAATATCGCTTTACGCGATGATATGTCTGTAATAGCATGGGGTGACTCGAGCAGAAGAAAAACTTCTATTCCATCCGGTAATAACCGCATAGCGATATCAGCGGGAGGCAAGCACAGCGTTTTATTAACCGGTAACTTTCAAATATTCACACCGGATTAAAATTTTGCTGATTTAAAATAGGACTTATGGGGCATTTAGGACTTATAGGTTCATCAGTCCACTAATCCATTAATCCCCCATCCTTTAATACCATGAAAGTTCTAATAATCCTTATAGCTTTAATCTCTATGTTTACAAATTGTGTGTCCGGCGCTACACCGGGAATTGTAAATGAATGGGGTAATATGTCAGTAGGATTAACAAATAAAGCTTATATTATTGCTGACGGGGGTAACGCGTTTAGTCTCGCTCTGAATACTAACGGCACTATTATCGGTTGGGGAAGTAACGCGCAAGGTCAGCTCGATATCCCTCCCGGTACAAACTATGCGGATATTTCAGCGGGATCTTATCATGGACTTGCCTTACATACTGATGGTTCATTAATTGCCTGGGGAGGACAGGAGGGAGATATTGAAGCAGGTCTTACCAATTGCCCTCTCGGAACAAATTATATAGGCATAGCGGCAGGCGGAGACTTCAATCTTGCTCTTAAGCAAGATAAATCAATAGTAGCCTGGGGGAATGGTGATTTTGGACAAACAAATATCCCTCAGGGATTTAATTATAAAAAAATCGCTGCAGGACTGTCACATGGAATGGCATTGAAAATCGATGGCTCAATTGTTGTATGGGGAGCCGACGATGCGCCTGATATCCAGGCTCTCCTCACAAATGTCCCGCCCGGAAAAGATTTCTTCGAAATTACAGCCGGAAGCGAACATTGTGTTGCACTTCATTCCGATGGAACACCGGAAGCGTGGGGAAGCAATGGCAGAGGTCAATTGAATTATCCTTCAAACGAAAAATATTTTGATATTGCAGCAGGCAATTATCACAATATTGCCATACGGCTCGATGGAATACTGTCAGGATGGGGGAAAAACAACAGTGGTCAGATTGACTGCCCTATCGGCAATACTTTTTTAAGCACCGGAGCAGGTGGAGATCACAGTTTAGCGGTCAACTTTTCCGATCTTTCATGTCTGATTCTTGCTGACCGAACAAAAGGATTATATACTTTACCGGTACAATTTGTCGCTGCAACAAGTGGTGATGATTCAACTAATATTTATTATAAATGGGATTTCAATAACGATGGCGTTATTGATTTTCAAGGGTGGAATGAATCTACTCCAACTAATCTTTATACTACCGGACTTTATTCCGTAATGCTTGAGATAAGCAATAAATTAGGTGATACCGCTTATAACTTCCGAACGGATTTTATTGAAGTTTTTGATTCCGGAGTTGTCGCTGATTTTAAGGCGAATATTCTCACAGGCAGTATACCATCAACAGTTAGATTTACTGATATTTCATCTAATGAACCTCAATATTGGTTCTGGGATTTTGACAGTTCCGGGAATATTGACAGCTATGCTCCCAATCCAACTTATACTTTTTCTACCGCGGGGACTTACTCTGTTACATTGATGGTAAGTAATAATTTTGGTGAAGGCAGCGGAGCGTCTTCAGATATTATTACAAAGCAAAAATATATTGTAGTTCTTCCGCTTGTAGTTGCTGATTTTACTGTTAATAAATCTTATGCTTATCTTGGTGAAACAATTAATTTCACTGACAACTCAAAAAATAATCCGGAGTTCTGGTCATGGGATTTTGATAATAACGGTGTTATTGACAGCACAAATCGGGATCCTGTTTATTCGTATTCATCATCCGGATATAAGACGGTAAAATTAATTGCGGGAAACATTTATTCTTCTGATACAAACGTAAAAACGAGACTTATAACAATCCCAACTACCAATCAGACTCTTTATGTGTCAAAATATGGCGCGGAAATAGATGATTTCAATAGCTGGAGTAATGCTGCAGTTAATATTCAGGACGCTATTGGATTAGCGCTGGACAATGCTGAAATACTTGTCTCAAACGGAGTTTATTCCTCTGAAGGTTTTGAAGCTAATGGCTCTAATGTTTTTGTGATTACAAATAATATCACACTAATCGGCTGCGGGGATGTTACTATTGACGGAAGGAACATTATGCGCTGCGGATATGTTGCTTCGGGTGAAGTAAACTCATTTACTTTTATTAACGGAAACTCTTCCGGCACTTTTCCCTTTGGAGCCGGCGGTGGAATATTTTGCAGTGACGGCGCGGAAATAAGCAGATGTTATTTTCTTACAAACACAGCTGTTGAAGGCGGTGGAGCGTATATTGAGAACTCGTCATTAATCTCCTGTCTTTTTGCTCGTAATTCCGCTCAGAATGGAGGAGGAATGTCTTTAGGCAATGATGCTTCAATATATAACTGCACAGTTGCAGATAATACAGCAGGAAACAACGGTGGCGGATTGTATTCCGATGCCAGTAATGATATTTGGAACACAATCCTGTATGATAATTATTCGGTTAACGGTTCAAACTATTTCGTTAGCACAGGTTCTGAAATTCAATATTCATGTATAATTCCTGAACTTCCTTCAGGCGGTACCGGCAACATATATGACGATCCCCTATTTGTAAACGGATATATGATTGATGATCTGTCTCCATGTATTAATGCCGGATATACTTTCTACTGGATGGATGATGAGAAAGATATAGTTGGAAGTAACAGAGTGAATTTTGGTAATGTCGATATCGGTGCTTATGAAAGTGCTGTACCAGAACCCGCATTATTTATCTTTACCATTTCAATTTTATGCTTATTGCTTAAAGTAACCAAATTTTCGAGTAACCCCTAATTAGGGGCTGCTCGAAAAGGGTTCAGCCGCAAAGCGGCGTTAAAGTCCCCCTTTTTAAAGGGGGT
>JAOZNZ010000306.1 GCA_029933535.1 bacterium
CTGATCAACAGATCTCCGGTTATTTCTACCATGTCTGTATTCACTTGTCAGTCCTCCTTATGTACACTTTCACTTTATGTATTTAAAATGCCAATCAAGTTACGCGTCCAAAAAGCATTTGATAATTCGACCTGATGTTATGTTATGAACAACATAATTAAACAGATTACCACATACTTACTACAAACACGAACTGCCTGCATTACACATACAAGTAACGTACTTGGATAACTGTGAAAAGCCCTTACTTTTCAGCGTAAGCTTTTCTATTTTATTTTATACTTTAACACCACTTCAGCAACTAATGGCATGTTGTTAGCTATCTCATCACCTCCTTTTTTGCCGGTATAAAAGCTACTTGCGGCGCTTTTTTTCTTTTTGTTAATTAAAAATACAATTTTCTATTCTTATAATTCAAACGAATTATACCACATCTTGATTTATTTGTCAAGCACATATCAATTTCTATTAAAATATCCGGTTTTCAACTTTTCAACTGCCGATATGCTGCAGCGCGGAGAGTATAATTATATGACGTCCCCGGAATCACGCCGACAACAGTCACAATTGAAACAACATTTACAACAATTGTTACCAGAAAGATTATCATTACTTCAATAAAATTCCCGTTTGTCATTTTCCAGCTTTTAGCGATTGCGGAAATAGGATTAGCGGATTCGTCGGTAATAATAAATCCGGTAAAATAAAGTTTACAGTAAACATAAATCCCCGGCAAAATACAAAAGAAAAAAGGGATTACTTTTACAAATGAAAGTATAATATAGGAAAATGATAAAAAAATCCCACGCGATAAATCCCGCCTTATCGTTCGCTTTTTCTTATCGGGTTCTACAGCCGCTTTTGCAATTACGATCATTATCACATTCAATATGCATACAATTATCCCAATAACAATAGTGATTTTCATCAACAGATGAATGAAAGCTAATATTGTTTTTTTATCGGTACTTATCTCTGAACAATTTATAATAAAGCTTTTGTATAATTGAAAAAACTGAGACGGTTGGTCACTCACCCCTGTTTTGAACTCAGTATAAGCCTGTTCGTAAGGTTTTAAAACTTCAAGTTCTTTGCCAACAATCTTCTTCGGAATAGAAATTTGCGATATCATTATCGCGGCAGAAACAATGCAAAGAGGAATCCACCAGCCTTTGAATCCTTTCCACGCTTCTTTGAAGCATAAATTAATATCTATTTTTTTCATTTTTTGCATAATCTAACCAACTTTCAACTTTTCAATTAACCACCAATATTATATTACATTTTATTGCATAAGTAAAGTTGATTATTCAGATTTGACATCATAATATACTTCTGTTATTATATAAGTGCTAATAAGCACCTTTATATAATTTAATAGTTTGATTTGGAGAATAATTATGAGCGAAGAACAACAACAAGTCAAACAAAATTCAACAACTGTTATCTTCTCTGAGTTTTTAGAAACTGTACCACCATCCATTATTATAATGAGCAAACAATTAAAAAAAACCGAAAACACAGAATCGCAAAACAAATTGGTGGTTTTTCAAGGCAAGAGCGTTCGCAGGGCATGGTATAATAGTGAGTTATATTAATCCCTTGTCGATGTAATAAGTGTATTAACCGATAGCGCCAATCCTACTGATTATCTGAAAAAGCTAAGAAAAAGAGACGAAGAACTTGGATTCTACATAGGGACAAATTGTCCCCGGGTAGAAATGGAAACATTCATAGGTAAAAAGAGAAAAACCCTTACCGATGAATGGGAAAAACAAGAAATTAAAGAACATCGAGATTTTGCTGTTTTAACTGCGGAAATTTCAAAAGCAACTTTTGGAATGACGCCTGCTGAATATAAAAACTTTAAAGATCTGCCCAAAAAAACAAATGCAATGATGTCTTTGAACTGATTTATGAATATGCAATCAAAGGATCTAAATGGGCGGCTTAAAAGTAATCCGAATTATGGATTACTGATAATGTATTATATTATATGTAATAAATTTTCTTAAAAAAGATGATAATTGCGAGCAAAACTATGGATACAGACGATTTATCAAACGAAACTTATAAAGCAGTAATAATAGAAGCCGAAAAGTTTAATCACGATTTAACGCTTCAGTTTGGTATTTTGGCAACATTCCTAATGCTTTGCAATTAAACAAATGTCTAAAACAAATAGAGATAAATATTGCAGAAGTAGAAGCTATTCCAAAAGAGAAAAGACATTACGAATTTTAAAGTTAAAACTATGACATTTACAAAAAAACAAATTACAGAAATAGAAAAAACGGTAGCAAAATATATGTTTTACAAGCGACCGCCCTTAGAAGTTCGTGACCAACTCGATTTAGGTTATCGAATTGAAGGGCAAAGTGTATATTTGTTTGAGATAAGACCTCGTTGGGATAAGCCGGAAGAAAAAACAGAAACTCCGGTAGCCAAAACTACCTACATTAAATCGAAAGACATGTGGAAAATTTATTGGATGCGTGGGAACCTGAAATGTTGGAAAAAACCCTAAAATTGGATTGGAGCCACAATATTGCATTACTCAATAATAAGCTAAACGATGACGAAAGAAATTACTATTTAAACAGGGCTATTTATTTTGAAATCTGATAAATTCCAAAATCTACTTAAATACAATCTTCATATTGAAACTGATGAATCACTGATTAAAATTGCTCGTAGTAAATCTAAATTAAAGAAGAATTTTGTGTCACTGATGAGAAGCCTGCAAAAGCAAAATGTTGATTATATTTTCACCCTTGTAGATCAAGATGATAAAGAAGAACAAAGAAAAAATAGAGGCTATACTCCTCCTGATTGTCCGATTGTTGTAGTAAACGAAATACAAAATTTTAGGGATAATAGGAATTACATTTTCCAAGAAAATTCTTTTGTAATAATGACAAGAGAAATGGAAGCATGGTTCTTGGCTGATACTAATCTGAATTTAAACTTAAAAGAAAAGGTTGGTGCCTGACCCTGTTATTTTTGACTAAAATCTACCAAGGCATACGCCCCGAAATTCTCTGGGCACGCGGGCGCTAACGCGAAATCACAAATAAAGAAATGCTTTCCCAAGATGATTTATTATTTCTTCGGCTGTAACTGAATGTTCACTGAGATTCGCTGCAGCTATGTCACCGGCAAGTCCGTGAATAAACGCGCCGGAAACCGCAGCTTTTTCCGCCGGAACACCCATTGCAAGAAAAGCGCCTATAATTCCTGTTAAAACATCACCTGAACCCGCAGTAGCCATTCCCGGATTACCGGTAAGATTTATCCAAAGATCATCGGATTTATTGCTTATTATAACGGTATGAAAACCTTTCAAAAGCAACGTTGATTTTTTATTTTTAATAAAATCTTTCGCGGCGCTTATGCGGGAAAAATCTGATTTTTCGGGTTTAACACCTGACAATCTTTCGAATTCTCCCGGATGAGGTGTTAAGACAACATTTTCACCAAAATTTTGCATAAGCTCTTTTCTTTTAGCGAGAATATTTAATGCATCGGCATCGATAACTAACATCCCCCTATCACTATCGTGATTTTCCCCCTTCAAAGGGGGAATCAATGCTGGTAAAACTTTTGAAATAAATTCTGCCGTTTCTTCATTTGTCCCAATTCCCGGTCCAATAGCGACGGCATCGAATTTATGCAGTGATTTTATTATTTCTTCAGCCGCGCAAGGGATAAAGATACCTTTTCCGTCATCTTTTACCGGCAAAGTTATACAGGAAGGGATAGCCGATACTACAAGTGGATTAAGAGATTGTGGAACCGCGAGTGTTACAAGTCCGGTACCGCTTGAAATTGCGGCTTTGGCCGACAATATTGCCGCGCCGGTAAATCCTGTACTTCCTGCAATAATTAACAGATGCCCGAAATTATTTTTGTGAGCAGTTAACGAAAAATCCCCGCCGCCCCCCTTTAATAAGGGGGATTGTCGATTGCAGTCAACAAAAGAGGTTGATTGAAATCCCCCTAACCCACTCCCGAGGGAATACTCGGGATGTTCCACTTTATAAAAAGGGGGAATACTTGAATCATTTTTATACTTTTCTGTGATTTCTTCGGGAATTCCTATATCAATAACTTCTACTCGCCCACAATGCTGTGCTCCATTATCGGTAAGAACCGCAAGTTTTGGGTTAGCAAACATCGCTGTCCATTTTGCTTTAACAGCCACTCCGCAAACTTCACCTGTGTCGCAATTAAGTCCTGACGGGATGTCGAGTGAGAAAACGGGGATGTTTAAATCGATGATTTTTTGAATTGCCGGTTTGAAAATACCTTTAACTTTACCTTTAATTCCCGTACCGAGGATTCCATCAATAATCACGTCACCATGCCAATCAAAGGAATTAATTTCTTTTTCGTCACGGGGGACATAAATTTGAGGATATAATTTTAAAAGCTTTTGTAAATTTAGCGCTGCGTCACCCTGATAATCATCATAATCGGCCAGACGAATAATTTCAACGAAATTGTTGTTTTGGATTAAATAACGGGCTATAACGAATGCATCGCCGGCATTATTACCTTTTCCTGCAAAGATGAGGAATCTTTTTGCGTCAGGTGCGGCGACATTTTTCAGAAATTTGTATGCTCCGTAGCCGGCTTTTTCCATAAGAATACTGCCTGAAACACCCGATGAGATAGTTTCGGAGTCAAGTTTTCTAATAATTTCAGCTGGGAGGAAGTACATATATTCAGGTGTCAAGTGTCAAGTGTCAGGTGTCAGGTGTCAGGTGTCAGGTGTCAGGTGTCAGGTGTCAGGTGTC
>JAOZNZ010000307.1 GCA_029933535.1 bacterium
CACATGCTATCGAAGGTTATCTTACTACCCGCGCAAATCCTTTTACTGATATTCTCGCTGAAAGTGCAATTGCAACTGTAGCTGAAAATATTCATGAAGTTATTAATAATCCAAACGATATTTCCGCACGTGAAAAAATGCTGATCGCTTCTAATATTGCTGGAAGAGTTATTGCACACACAGGAACTTCTGCATGCCATGCTCTTGGTTATTATTTAACGCTTGTGAATGGTCTCCCGCACGGACTTGCTAACGCTGTTTTGCTTGGCAAAATAGTTAAATGGGTGTCGAAATTTTCTCCCGGGAAAGTTGAAGCTATTGAGCGCATCCTGAAAAATAATGTTGACGATTTTATGAAAACGCTCAATATTGATGTTTCTCTATCAAATTATAATTTAACTGATGATGATTTAATTAATATGGCTGATATTGCGGCAGGGAGAAGCAGCACTAAAGCCACTCCAGGCTCACCCTCAGCCAATCAACTTGTAAAGTTATTGGAATAATGGAATAATGGAATGATGGAATAATGGAATAATGGAATTGGAGGGACGCTGTCCCCAGCGTCCTAAATGGAGTAGAAAACTTGAAAGTTGAAAAAATGTTGTCCGTTGGGTGCGTTGGGTCTGTTAAATTCCCCTCTAGAGCGGAACGTCCCGGCCTACAGCGTCGGGAAGGGGCCCGCGTATATCGCGGGGAAGTGACGGGGTGTGTTAATTGTCCAACAGGTCCAATAGGTCCAATCGAACAAACAACATAGTAAGCCGCACTTTCCAGTGCGGCACAATTTGAACAAAGAACAAAGAAGGAAAAAACAAATACTAAATTTATCCCGAGGCACTAGCGCGCTCAGGACGAATTTCCCGAAACTTAATAACGATTAACAATTAACGATTAACGATTAACAATTAACAATTAACGAATAACGATTAACGAATAACGATTAACGAATAACGATTAACGAATAACGATTAACGATTAACGATTAACGATTAACGAATAACGATTAACTATGAACCTGTTCTCTCACAATATTAAAATGCTCGCTAAACTCGCGCTTAAACGTAGCTTTTGGTTTCATAAAGCTATGAATGATATCGAAAAATTTAAAAACTTGAGCCTTGACGAACAGCGGGTTCGGCAGCTTGTCCTTTTAGAAAAAACTTTGCATGCCGCTTCAAAAACTAAATATTATTCATCCGTTTTCGCTTCATTACCAAATTTTGATAATCCGGTTGAATGGCTTAAAACTATTCCGTATCTGGATAAAGATACCTTAAGAAAAAATCCCGGCGATTTTGTCGTTGATTCATTGTTCTCTGTCTCGGCTCAGACAAGTGGTACTACTGGTACTCCTTTGAAACTTCGACGCGATATTCCTTCTATCGCTCGCGAACAGGCTTCTTTTTTCTCTTGGTTCTATTCTGCAGGTTGGAAATCCGATAATGAAATGATTGAACTGAGAGGAAATATGGTTGTGCCCGCTGATCGTTCGGAACCTCCTTATGGAATTCGCGATTGTATTTTTAAAAAAAATATCCTGTCATCTTATCATCTTTCTGATAAAACTATTCCATGGTATATTGAAAAAATTAAAAAATCAAACGCTAATTTTATTTCCGCTTATCCAAGTTCGGCTTTTGTTATTGCGGATTTTATGCGGAGAAATAATATCGCACCCCTTAAAATTAAAGCCGTCTTTCTTGCCTCAGAAACTATTTTTCAGCATACAAAAGATCTTATCGAAAAATTTATCGGTCCGGTTTGGGGTCATTATGGTAACGCGGAACGTAATGCCTGGATGACTACTTGTTCCGCAGGGCGTTATCACGAAGATGTTAGTTATGGCTTTACCGAATATATTCCTCTCGGTGATAATACATATGAAATTGTTGCCACCGGTTTTACTAATAAAGCTATGCCTTTACTGAGATACCGCACAGGTGATATAGCTGTCGATCCTTTCGGTAGACAGCATAGATGCGAATGCGGAAATAATGGACCCGGATGTAGAAAAATTATCGGCCGAATTGATGATTTGTTCATTACTTCCGATGGTAGAAAAATCGGCAGACTTGATCATGTATTTAAAAATGTAGAAAATATAATCGCAGCTCAAATTATTCAGTATAATACCGAACGCGCTGAAATAAAAATTGTTAAAAATCATTCTTATTCCGAGAAGGACGAAAAACTCGTCTTAGAAAATTTTATGCTTAGAGTAGGTGGAAATGTAAAAGTGAATTTTAATTATGTAGATAATATACCGCGCACTAATAATGGAAAATTTAGATCGGTTATCTCCTTAAATCCGTAACCCGTGGTCCGAGACCCGAGATCCGACACCTGACACCCGACACCTGACACCCGACACCCGACACCCGACACCCGACACCCGTAATCCGTAATCCGTAACCCGAGATCCGTAACTGACAGAAAAACAAAAAATGATACGAAACGAAGTGAAGTGAATACTAAATTCATCCCGAGGCGCTAGCGCGCTCGGGACGAATTTCCTGACACCTGACACCTGACACCTGACACCTGACACCTGACACCTGACACCTGACACCTATACAATTATGCCCGATAACCATTCTATAACCTGGTATATTAACAGACTCGCTGCTATGTCCTTTGACGAAGTTGTCCTTCGCGTGAAAAGGAAACTTGCAGAGCCGTTTGTTAACAAGGCTATTAAAAACGAAAAATTGCCTTGTTCAATTGCAGAAATTCTATCCTCTGCAAATACTTTTATTGGATGCCAGCCAATTGATATTGATAAAATTAAAATTTCAGGCTCTTATCTGAAAGAAATTATTGAAAACGCTGACAATCTCTGTGAAGGAAAAATAAAACTCTTTAATAAAAAAATTCAACTCGATAATCCCGTAAACTGGTTTAGGGATTATGCTCATGGAATTAATTGCCCGAAAGTTGATGCTAAAAATCTTAATTATAGAAATCCTGAACAGGTTGGCGATATCATGTTTATATGGTGGCTTAACAGACATCAACACCTTATGCCCGCTGCTATCGCATATTTTCAAACAGGTGACCAAAAATACGCCGATGTCGTCATCTCTCAACTGAAAAGCTGGCTCGATGTTTGTAAGTATCCTGTTGGACCGGCCTGGCTTACAGGTATCGAGACCGGTGTGCGACTTATAACCTGGGCGTGGCTCTTTCGCTTTCTTTTCGCAAAAGGAAAACCTGTGAATTGCTCCGATGACTTTCTCGATTCGTGGTTTGTTTCCATCAGACAGCATGTTCATTACATAAACACTCATTGGGCAAAATATTCAAGCGCAAATAATCATACCATCGCTGAAGCTGTTGGTATTCTCGCCGCTGTAGACACTTGGCCCCGGCTTTTTCCTGATAAAAATTATAAAGAAATATCCCGCAATATTCTTCAACAGGAAACTAATAAACAAATTTTTCGCGATGGTGTTAACAAAGAACAATCAACTTCATATCACGCTTTTGTTCTTGAACTTTTGATTAATGCCTCCATCTTTGACAATTGTCTTAAAAATAATATCTACGGTACTATCAATAATATGGCGCGATTCCTCGACGCTTTGTCAGGTGATTCTGGTGTCATTCCGGATATCGGTGACTCAGATTACGCTGTGGCTTCAGGCATAATTCCTCGTTCACCAAAATATTATTCCTACCTTGCCGCAGCTTCTCGTATGCCTGTGAATCCATTGGAAATAAAACCTATTTCTTTAATATCAAATCCGGTTGAATGGTACTGCGGAATGGAAACTCTTGATAAACCACCCGGCAAATCCGTATATTTTGAAGACGGCGGATACGCGGTTTGGAAAAGTGTTTTGGATTCAAATCTCAAAATTAATCTGTGCATGAACCTGTCAGACCTCGGTTATGGTCAAATAGCTGCTCATGGACATGCCGACGCCCTGTCTTTTACCCTTCAAATTAATGACGAACCGGTGCTTATCGACCCGGGTACTTATGCATACCACGATGATAAAATATGGAGAGATTATTTCAAGGGTACTCGCGCTCATAATACTTTAATTGTTAATGGGCTCGACCAGGCTGAAATTAAAGGCCCTTTTCTCTGGGGTGATAAATATTATGTCCATACACATCATTCCGTTATGAGTAATGACCAATTAAATATTAAAGCTGAACATGACGGATATTATAGAGACGAAATGGTGCTCACCCATAGAAGAGAATTGTCGTGGCATCCCTTATTTAAAAAATGGATCATTAAAGATGAACTGGTTGGGAATGGCCGCTATAACACGGAACTCCTTTTTCATGTGCACCCTGATAGAAAGGTGATTAAAGAACCTTCAAATACTTTTAGAATCATCGGTAACGGATATAATCTTGTTATTAAATTCTCTTCTCACTTTAAATGCCGCGTGGCTTGTGGTGAAACTAATCCGCCTCTAGGTTGGTTCTCTCCCGTATTCGGCGAAAAAATACCTTCTCCAACTATTGTTGCAAAAGGTAAAGTGGTTGGCTTCGATAACATTTTCACAGAATTCTTTATCGAGAAAATTGAAAGTGTGAAAGTCGAAAGTTGAAAGTCGAAAGTTGAAAGTTGAAAGTTGAAAAAAAAATGTTGTCCGTTGGGTCCGTTTAGTCCGTTAAATTCCCCTCTAGAGCGGAACGTCCCGGCATACAGCGTCGGGAAGGGGTGGCACGCCTGCCCCGCGTATATCGCGGGGAAGTGACGGGGTGTGTTAATTGTCCAACAGGTCCAATAGGTCCAATCGAACAAACAACATAGTAAGCCGCACTT
>JAOZNZ010000977.1 GCA_029933535.1 bacterium
AGGATATTGTTGAATCAATTAAACGAGGGGTTGATATGTTTGATTGTGTTATGCCGACACGTAACGCACGTAACGGCTCAGCATTTACAGATTCAGGAATGGTGCAGGTTAAAGCAGGACGCTATAAAGATGACTTTACTCCCATTCAGGAAGGATGTGAATGCTATACTTGTAAAACTTTTACTAAAGCTTATGTGCGGCATTTGTTAAATGTGGGAGAATCACTCGGCGGACAGCTTGTAACGATACATAACATACATTATTATCTTAAATTAACAAGCGATATTCGGAAAGCGATACAGGAAGACAAGTTTTTGGAATTTGAAAAAGAATTCTATGAAAAACGAACCACGAAGATTTTAACCACTAATGAACACGAATGGACACGAATAAAATAAATAAAATTATAAACTCAGGTATTAAATTTAAAACTATAAATCAGCATGAAAAAAACTAAACTAAAACAAAACAATATAATTAGTATTAAAGTGATTTATTGACAAGCTGATTAATTATAAATAAAAATTATATTCATTCGTGTTTATTCGTGTTCATTCGTGGTTAAAGAAATTGTATTAATCAGTGGTTGAAAAAATATTAGTGGTAAAATTATGGCAAAGAAAAAATCTAAAACTCAGCCCGGGACTTTAATTACTAACCGCCAGGCACGAAGAAATTATGAAATTCTCGAAACGCTTGAAGCCGGTATAGAACTGCGCGGCACGGAAGTGAAATCGCTTCGGAATCAGAAAGCGAATATGACTGACTCATTCGCCAGAATAGATGATGGGGAAATTAAACTTTATAATTTTCACATAAGTCCTTATGAACAGGGAAATCGATTCAATCACGACCCGTTACGACCGCGAAGATTGCTTTTACACAAGCGTGAGATTGCGCGGCTTTATGTTGAATCCGACCGGAAAGGTTCTTCATTAATCCCTCTTCGACTTTATCTTAAACAAGGAAGAGTAAAAGTAGAAATCGGGCTTTGTGTTGGTAAAAGACAATTTGACAAGAGGGAAGATATAAAGAAAAGTGAACACAATCGGGAAATGGCACGCGAAATTTCAAAAATAAACCGGAGGTGATCCGTTAATCGTCATCCTATTAACTAATAACCAATAACTATTAACTATTAACTATTTAGCTGTTCCAAGTTCGACTTTTTGTATTTTCCCAAAATTATTCTCTTTACTTAAATCAAGTTTTCCAGCTGTA
>JAOZNZ010000978.1 GCA_029933535.1 bacterium
AAAATGGAGTTCTGCTTCCGACCTTACTTATTTTGACACTACTTATACTGTAGAAGCACAGCAATTTGCTTATGAAGGCGTTAATTATGCCGAAACGACAAACGGAATCGCTGGTTATAACGGCGGCGAAGGATGGAGAAACGCTTGGAATCCTCTTGAAAGCTACAATTTCTGGATTTCGCAGCAGGATATAGTAACTCCAGGGCTTTCTTACCGCTTGTTAGAAGTTACAAACAACACTTTTATAACACGAAACCAAATCGGAATCTGGGGGCCTCATTCAGAAATGACAACAAACGGCAGTTCTACTGCTGTCAGAAAACTTAAACGCGACGGTTTCGCAAGTTTGCTGAACCAAAATAACCATTTTGGCGGGCCGAACATAACAACTTGGATAAGCGGAATTATTGAAGCACCTGTCGGTGTTGTTACATCTAATAACAGTTACAGAATAGAGTTACGCAATTCTGTCAATCAATCTATTACTTATATAGGTAAGTCTTCCGGGAAAGAGGGGTGGGGCATTGAATGGAAAGATTCTGATGCAGATGTCGTTCCCGGCGAACCGGCTTTTCTCGTTGCAAAAATTGTTTACACAACTACTAATTCCACTGTTTCTCTTTGGGTAAATCCAACTCTCGGCGAACAACCGTCTTCAAATACTGTTGCTGATACTTTTCTTTTAAATGACAGCGATTATTATTATGACAGCGTGGCTATGTTTGTCCAAAGAAGCCAGGGACAATTACTGCCGGAAGTGAAATTCGATGAGCTGCGCGTTGGAATTGACTGGCTGCAGGTTATGCCGGGCGCAAAATCCGTTATTCCGGATACTCCATCGAATATCGCGCCTGCAAATGCTACTGCTGATGTTCCTCTTGATGCTGCTCTTGATCTGGAAGGTTCCGCTTTTTCTTCCGAAAGCGGCGATTCTATCCTGAAAAGCGAGTTCCATATCGAAAGTATGGGCGGTGTTGTTATTGTAATTACAGGCACAACCGAAACTGCTACAGTACCAGCAAATACTCTTCAGGAAGACTGTTTATATACTTTGAAAATCAGATATTTCAGCACTTTAAGCGGTCTACCGTCAGAATATTCCGCCGGAACAACTTTCTCGACCGTTTGGTCACCAAGCGATACGCCTATTGCTTACGATGGTGCGGACTATACTGCCGGCGATAATGTTGATGGACTGAACGGAGGTTACGGATGGGCAT
>JAOZNZ010000979.1 GCA_029933535.1 bacterium
ATAACCCCGCATTTATTTGGTCCGGAACTTATCATTGCTGTACTTTTTTCAGTAATCAACACATTATCGGTCGCGGCCGGAATATGATCAGACTGCCAATTTGTAGAAACATTCCAATCACCAAACATATTTTTAAAAACTGCGTTTGCTGCCGTTACAGAATTTACTGTAATAAGTACTGAAAAAAGAATTAAAAAATAAATATTTTTATACATAATTATAACTTTTAATGTGTTGTTTGTTATTAAATAATTACTTTAATTTCTAAAATGTTTTTAATCTTCTGACAAACAAAACTGCCATTGACAAAAATCCCATAAATAACGAGCATTCGGGCACCGCTTCACCGAACAAAGTTACGTCTTGCGACCCGCCCGAGCCGGAAAAATTGATAGTGTTAGTAAAACTGCCTTCTTCCGTCGGACTAAATGTAGCTGTCAGGTTGTAAGATGCATTAGAAGTTGCTGAATACCAATTTGTGCTAATTGAAAACGGAGCTGAAATGCCGGTGACAATACCGGAAACTGTGCCGCCGCCAAGATTTTTTACTAATATTTCAGCATTTGTAGAATCATCTATAATAGCGTTAAAGTTAATAGTTGTTGGCCTTACTGATAATACCGGTTCGTCTCCGCCCACTTTAATTTCATTGCTGAAAGCGTACAGCCGCCAGTTACCTGAAGCGTTGCTGAAACCGTTGGTATTGTTAAACGACATTGCGAAAACACCGTTTCCGGGCGCGATATAATCATATCTGATAATAGTTCCTTCCAATTGATTTTGATCAACTACATTTACAGCCGCTTCGCTGTCGGAAGGAATAATATAAGTATCGAGTGCGCCTGCGTTTGTAGCATTGTTAAAAAGCGTCACTGTATAATTTTTACCTGCTACAAGATCAGAAAGAATTAGCGTAGAATTTATTGTTGAATAAGCGCAATCGGACACGAGATTAGAACCTGCACCGGATATAGAGGAATTATCTTCAGTTTCTATTCCCAGGTTGCTCTCGTTGCTGTAATTAAGAAGTGCCCAGTTAGTTCCGGTTTGCGTACTGCCGCTGCCGGATCCCGTAAAGGTAACACCATTAATGACCACATCGCTGTCATAACCAATATTAACAGCGTGCGTGTATGTTTTAAAATAATCAATTGAAGAGGAAGAATCATTTGTCCAAGTGCTCTCTGCAACTCTCGGAGCGGTCTTTGTTACTCTAAAAT
>JAOZNZ010000308.1 GCA_029933535.1 bacterium
TTGAGATTGAAAATTTCTTGTTGAATATTGAATTGGTCCGTGATTCGTGATCCATCATCCAGCATTATTCACCCTTGAATTTTATCCGGCTCTGACGAAAAAGGGGGTTATGCGGATTTATCCGGCATCCCAACTATTGACTATTAACTATTAACTGCTCGCGCTGGGAACCAGGCATACGCCGGTCAAGAGCGCGGCTTATTTCATCATTCCAACGACCCCGGCAGGATAATTTTTCATCATATCGTGTAAAAGGATTTCAAATTGTTATAGATTCATACGATTGATTATGATATAATTTGCAAAGAAATAAATCTTAAAATTAATTAAAACAAACGATACAATTATGAAAGAAGTTAAAATCGGAATTATTGGTCTCGGCGTAATGGGAACCGAACATATTAAAACAGTAGGAAAAATAAACAATGTTCGCCTTACCGCTGTATGTGACATTAAAAAAGAACTTGCTGATGAACGTGCTAAAGAAAATAATGTGAAAGCTTATTATACTGCAAATGAATTAATGAATTCAGGTGAAGTTGATGCAATTCTCATCGCTACTCCTCATTATGACCACACTCCTATTACCATTGATGCCTTTGAAGCCGGATTACATGTAATCAGCGAAAAACCTATCGCCGTTCATAAAGCAGACGCGGAAAAAATGATAGAAGCTCATAAAAAACATCCTGAACTCATTTTCTCAGCAATGTTCCAGGTGCGGACAGATAGTAACTTTAAAGAACTTAAACGTATAGTTGACAGCGGTGAACTCGGTGGAATATATCGTGTAAATTGGATTATCACAAATTGGTTTCGCACTCAGACATACTACAATAGCGGTACCTGGAGAGCAACCTGGGATGGTGAAGGCGGAGGAGTGTTGCTTAATCAGGCGCCACATCAATTAGATTTATTCCAATGGCTTTTCGGTATGCCGACAAAGGTTAGAGCTTATTGTTCTATTGGGAAATACCACAATATTGAAGTAGAAGATGATGTTACAGCATACTGTGAATTTAAAGAAGGTTTTTCAGGATTATTTATTACATCTACAGGCGAAGCCCCCGGAACGAATAGATTAGAAATCATGGCCGACCGAGGTCGTTTGGTATTTGAGAATGGTAAAATAACTATAGATAAGACTGAAGAATCAGTAAGTGAATTCTTAAAAACCACACCAAAATCATTTGATGCTCCGGTAACAAATATTACCAAAATAAAAACCGATGAAAAAGGAGGTACTCATCAAAATATTATCGAAAATTTCGCTGACGCAGTTTTAAATGGCGCTAAATTAATCGCTCGAGGGGAAGAAGGAATTCATTCTGTCGAACTTGCGAATTCGTTTTTATATTCATCGTTGAAAGACGAGACAGTTAATTTACCGCTTGATTCAGCAAAATTTGCAGAAACTTTAAATGAATTAATAAAGAATTCAACATTTGAAAAAGCTGAAGAAGTAAAACCTATAGACGATATTACATCCTCTTATAACAAATCAAAAAAATAAAAAATATGAAAGCTCCTGATACTAAAATCGCCGTTACTCTTTTTAATCTGCGTGATCATTGCCAAACAGCCGAAGACCTTGATAAAACATTTGGAAAGCTTAAAGATATCGGTTATCAAGCCGTTCAAATTTCCTGTATCGGTCCAATAGAAAATACAGAAGTTAAAAGGCTCCTTGATAAACATCAAATGTATTGCTGCGCTACACATGAAAGTCTTCCAAACCTGCGTAATAATTTCAACGAAATTGTCGCTAAAATGAAATTGTGGGAATGCGATTTCACTGCTCTCGGATATCCGGGAGATGATTGCTGGAGCCTTAAAGGAATGATAGACCTGGCAAAAGAGCTGGATGAAATCGGAGCTAAATTTAAAGCTGAAGGACTTAAATTAGGATTCCATAATCACCATTATGAATTCGTTAAATATACCGATAAAACTTTCCTGGAAGAACTTCATAATCGCGCCCCAAACCTTTATTCAGAACTGGATGTTTACCATACAGCCGGTGGTGGAGGTAATCCTTCAAAATGGATTTATGATTTAGCCGGCAAGATACCGGTTATACATTTCAAAGATTTTGCAATTATTAACCGCGAACCAATTTCATGTGAAATCGGGGAAGGTAATCTTGATTGGCCGTCAATTATTAAAGCTTGTGAAGACACAAATATTCGCTGGTATTCAATTGAACAGGATGATCCACTTCCACATAGAGAAATTTTTGATTCTGTGGAATTATCATTCAAGAATCTAACTGCTATGGGCGTGAAATAAGGAATTGACCTAATTGATCTAATTGATCTAATTGACCTAAACAAGCACCAAAATCCCAAAACCCAAATTGGTTATTTCTTATTATTGGTTTATTGGGATTTATTTAGAAATTAGGTTAATTAGAAATTAGAGTAATTTAAAATTTTCGGAGAAAATTATGTACTACACAGGATTCGCTGATGAAGCCGGAGCTGATCTGGATATCCAGATCAAAGCCACAAAAGAACTGGGATGGAAATTTATCGAAACCCGCGCGTTGATGGGAAGTAATTTGGCTTTCATTGATGATGCAGCTTTCGATGAAGTTTGCCGTAAAATTGACGCGGCAGGAATTAAATTTAACAGCTTCGGAAGCGGTGTCGGCAACTGGGCGACTTCAATTACAGAGTCACCGGAAAAGAGCTATGATGAAATTCGGAGAGCTGTTCCGAGAATGCAAAAGCTTGGAATCGAGTATATCCGAATTATGAGTTTTCCGGTTAAAGATATGGATAGATATGAAAGTTTTGCGGAAGAAGCATTCACACGTCTTAAAACCATCTCGAAAATCGCGGAAGATGGTGGTGTCATCTGTGTACTTGAAAATTGTTCGGGATGGGCTTCCGGATCGTATGAACACACATTGAGAACACTTGAAGCAGTTAATTCGCCTGCATTAAAACTTGTTTTTGACACGGGTAATCCTGTGTTTGATGATGATGTACGTAAATATCCTTACAAAAAACAAGACTCGTGGGAATTTTATAACGCTGTTAAAGATCATATCGTTTATATCCATATCAAAGATGGATATATGGATGGAGATAAAGAAGCTTTTACATTTCCCGGGGAAGGTAATGGTTGTGTGAAAAAAATCGTTAAAGATTTATTGAAAAATGGATACGATGGCGGATTTTCAATTGAACCACACATGGCGGTTGTCTTTCATGACCAATCAGTAAAATCGGAAGCTGATATTCGATATAATAATTATATTGAATACGGCAAACGTTTTATGAAAATTGTTGATGAAATAAAAAATAATATTTGCAGTACGATTTAGGGGCAGTACGATTAAATATTAACAGAATAATTAAATTAAAACCAATTATTAAGGTTTTAAGACAAAGAAACTTATGCTTTCTTATGTGGTTAAAAAAGATTTAAAATGATAAACGAGTAACTTACATGCCAACGCAAGAAAATTCAATTGTAATTTGAAAAATTTCAATTTACTCAACCATGCCTGCTAATAATCAAGAATCGGCATGGCAAAGTGGTTAAAGAAATTATATTTGTTTTTTTCGTGCTTTTCGTGGTAAAACTTATGAATGAAGTTAGAATCGGAATTATCGGCCTTGGAACAATGGGAATCGAACATATCGAAACGATTGGAAATACAGACCATGTTCGTCTTACTGCCGTATGTGATTACCAAAAAAGTCTTGCTGATGAGCAAGCTGAAAAAAATAGTGTAAAAGCTTATTATACTGCAAATGAATTGATGAATTCAGGCGAAATTGATGCTGTTCTCATTGCTACACCTCATTATTATCACACTCCTATTGCAATAGATGCTTTTGAAGCGGGATTACATGTACTTTGCGAAAAACCTGTCGCCGTTCATAAAGCAGACGCGGAGAAAATGATTGAAGCTCATGAAAAACATCCCGAACTTAAATTCGCTGTTATGCTTCAGGTACGGACAGATGGTTATTATAAAAAAATAAAACATTTAATTGATAGCGGAGAACTCGGTAAAATATATCGCGTAAACTGGATCATCACAAATTGGTTCCGCACTCAGACATATTACAATAGCGGTACCTGGAGAGCAACCTGGAAAGGCGAAGGTGGTGGAGTTCTACTTAATCAGGCTCCTCATCAGTTGGATTTATTCCAATGGATTTTCGGTATGCCGACAAAGATCAGAGCATACTGTTCTCTTGGTAAATACCACGATATTGAAGTTGAAGATGAGGTTACAGCATACTGTGAATTTAAAGAAGGCTTTTCAGGATTATTTATTACGTCTACAGGAGAAGCTCCCGGGACAAACAGATTGGAAATCATGACCGACAGAGGGCGTCTTGTTTCTGAGAATGGTAAAATAATTTTTGATCAAACTGAAGAATCAGTAAGTGAATTCTTAAAAACTACAAAGTCGGCTTTTGATGCTCCGGCTATAAAAACTATTGAAATACCTACTGATGGAAAAGTCGGGATTCATCAGAATATAATCGAAAATTTCGCCGATGCAATTCTGAATGGTACTGAACTGATCGCCAGTGGCGAAGACGGAATGAATTCAGTTGAACTTGCGAATTCGTTTCTTTATTCTTCATTGGAGGATGTGACAGTAGAACTCCCGCTTAATTCAGCTAAATTTGCACAAACGCTTAATAAATTAATGTAAGATATATAAACGGCTCAATGGTTTTTTCTGGGGGGGAAGCTACTTTTATATCCTGCCGACCTTGTGTCGGTAGATTATAAAATTAACAAAAGAGGTA
>JAOZNZ010000309.1 GCA_029933535.1 bacterium
CATCAAAGTTGGCTGTAGCTCCATTCGCCATGTTGGACGCAGTCATACCGCCTACGACGTGCATGTTATTTGTCCCTGCAACAAGGAACTCAAGAATGTCGTAGGTGACGAATGCAGGTTCATTCGTAATATCAACAAACGGTTCTCCGGTTCCTACTCCACCGCGTGTTATAATTACACTGTCGCTTGTGGATTGGTTAACCAGGTTTGTTCCGGTTACAACAATCTCATTCAAACCAATATCAAGTGAAAGCGCCGGGGTTACCCATCCGAGTGCTGAATCGAAGTCGGCTGAAGCGCCGGTAGTAATGTTTGACACTACCATGCCGCCTATAACATGAAGATTGTTCGTGCCGGCAACCGAAAGTTGTTTGACATCATATGTAACAAATGTTGGTGTCGTTGTGATGTCAAGATATGGTGTGCCCGTACCGTATCCGCCACGGGCAATAACAACCACATCAAATGAAACAACACCAAATTCATTTGTACCCTTAACATAAATAGAATTATCTCCAATTGCCAGCGGGATAGTCGGCGTCGACCATGGAGTTATAGCCGGGAATGTCACCGTTACTCCGTTGGCAGCGTTCGATACAACAAGCGTTCCGACAATATTTGCATTGTTGGTGCCGGCCACAAAAGCATCCGTAACATCATAGGTAACCCAGAAGGGCGTAGTAGTGATGTCAATAAAACCAGGTGAAGCAAGCTCATACACGCCTATATCAACCGTGCCGTTCCAGATTCGCGGAGCCCCGTCAAGATCCTTTGCACCTGCCATCCAGGGCTGGTTGATACCTGCATCGATCAAGGGCGATATTTCCTTAAGATGATAATCATCAATGGATAAATTCACAAATTGCGGTTCGTTGGTTATATTCGCTGTTCCTCCCGGATCAGGTATGGTACAGGAGTAGGTCATAGAAATTCCACCACCGTCAATTTCCCAGTTGTTTGAACCATTGTTATACAGAATAGTATTTTCAACTGTACCGCCGCCTGAGAACAGCAGACCATCTGTGCCATTCACGGCACGGTTGTTGACAATCGTGCTGCTCTGGATCAAGGCACCCGATTTCAAATAGGCCGCTCCGGACACACCGCCGACATTATTATATATAAGGCAGTTCCGCACGGTTCCTTTGAATATATTCAGCGCGGCACCTTTGTCGCCGACATTGTTAAACACAGTGCAGTAAAGCAATAATCCGCCATTGTTGAAATTGGCCGCTCCACCGTCATTTGTAGTAACATTGCCCTGCAGGGAACTGTGGATCACCTCACCGCCGGCTTTAAAATACACTCCTCCGCCATGGGTTTTGGCAATATTGTTTTTCAACAGAGAATTGGTGACAACACCGTCATTCGCAATATAGACGCCTGCTCCGGATCCACTGGAGAAATTCTGGAATATTGTACAGTTATTCACCATACCTCCGCCATCCAAATATACGCCACCGCCACTGGTTGATCGATTGCGGGTGATAAATGAATTCTGCAGGGTAGTATCCTGTTTCATTAGAATACCGCCGCCGCTGCTGCCGTTTCCGTTGGTAACGGTAACGCCATCAATCACCGCGCCTGCTGCATTCAAATCCAGACAAAGCGTTGCATTATTACCGTCAATCAGCACTGTCTGGTAGCCGTTCAGGCTGGTAAGTGTTACTGCCTTGTTTACGTTAATCGATGTAGTCAATACATACACACCGTTGCTTATCAGCACCGTGTCTCCTCCGGATGCCGCGGTAATCGCATCCTGGATAGAGTGCGCCGCAGTGCTCCACGAAATGTATGGTGGAACATTCCTGCCGTCGGGTGACACATAGCGTGTTGCTGCAAAAGATATTGCAGTCGACAAAACTATCGCCACTACTAATAATGTTGTGTAAGCGCTATTGTAAATTGTTGTTTCTTTTTTCATTTTTTACTCCCCCCATAATTAAATATTAGGGATGTTAGTTTTAACACTATGTTAATTTTGAGTAATATTATATTTTTGCTGTATCCAAACATTGTTATCTGTCAACTGTGTTTGTATATCATATTATTAAAATCCGTATAGCAAATTTGCAATAATTTCGCATTTTTGCATAACTTATTCCGCAATTTAATCGCAATTAAATTATGTAACCAACCTGTTATACGGCCTTTATCTGTTTTTATACTGATATGGCATAGGATTTGCTATAATTTATTGGGTAGTTTTGCGATTTTATAGCACCAAAGTGCATAAAAAAAAGATGACACAGATGCGAAATCAAGAATAATTAAAAAAGCTTTAATGGTTTTAACCCCTGTTTAATTTAGTTAATAAATATATATTGACAATTACTGTAAATAGTCAAAATAGTAAATATTTTAGCTAAACAATGTCAAAAAAGCATGAAAAATCAACTAACTTAAATTTGTTAGTGGTTGATCTCTTGACCTTTGCCATAACCTTCTAAGCAGTATTGAAACCTATACTTATCTACTAATAAGCTGTTTTTTTTGATTAAATTGTAATGATCGCGGTTGAACGATCTAACACGGCCCCCTCAAACCTTATAAACTCATTCTATCATAAAAATATATAAATGTCAAGTGTATTTCAAATTTCTGCTATTATTCGCATTTATCCCAACAATATGTACACAATTTCTCTTTCGGTAAACCAATTGCCTTGACAAGATTGTCAAGTTTCTGATATTTTAGCGTCGTCAAATGAAGCCTATTGCAGATAATTTCAATCATCGCCTTATACTTATCAGAACTGCTGTCAGCATATGCAGAAATGTCCGTAACATTTTCTCCTTCCAATTCACGGATCGCACGGCGAGCGGCAAGATCCAACACGGATTTAGAACGCGAGAAATTCAGGAATTTACAACCATAAATCAAAGGTGGACATGCAGGCCGCATGTGAACTTCTTTTGCTCCAAAGTCATAAATCCGCTGTACTGTATCCTGGAGTTGTGTGCCGCGAACTATAGAATCTTCACAAAAAAGCAGCCGCTTGCCTGAAATTAATTCTTTGATAGGTATTAATTTCATTGCAGCAACAAGATCGCGTATCTGTTGATTCTGAGGCATAAAACTGCGCGGCCAGGTTGGAGTGTATTTTACGAACGGCCTTCCATATGGAACACGCGCGTCATTTGCATAACCAATGGCATGAGCAGTACCCGAATCGGGTATCCCGGCTACTAAGTCTATCTCAATATCGTCTTCCCGGGAAAGGCAGGCACCGCAACGGTAACGTGAATCTTCAACATTTATTGATTCGTAACTTGATGAAGGATATCCATAATAAACCCATAAAAAAGAACAAATCTGCATTTTCTCTTCAGGAGGCTTACGCTGTTCCATACCATCAGGTGAAAGGAACATAATTTCACCCGGGCCAAGATAATAATCAGTTGTAAAACCTAAATTAGGAAACGCGCAGGTTTCCATAGTTGCAGCATATGAATCATTTTTTTTACCGATAATAATAGGTGTTCTGCCAAGTTTATCTCTGGAGGCAAAAATACCGGTTTCAGTCATCAAAAGCATTGAACACGATCCTTCAATAGCATCTTGAGCCTGCTGAATGCCTATTTCAAAAGTGGCTTCCTGATTTATGAGAGTCGCTACAAGCTCTGTCGGATTAATTCCTCCTCCCCCCATTTCTGAAAAATGCGTTGTTCGCTTTGTAAAAGCTTTAGCAGCCAGTTCCGCCATGTTATTTATCTTACCAACTGTCACTATTGCGTATGTGCCAAGATGAGAACTGATAACGAGAGGCTGGTCTTCCATATCACTAATAACACCTATTCCCAAATTACCGTTCAATTTGGTAATGTCATTTTCAAATTTACCACGAAATTGAGCGTTCGTTATGTCATGGATAAAACGTGTAATTCCATTCGCAGACTGAACTGCAAGACCGCCGCGCATAGTGCCCAGATGTGAATGATAATCAGTTCCGTAAAACAGATCGCTAACACAATCGTTTTTTGAAGCAATGCCAAAAAATCCTCCCATGATTTTCTCCTTTTTTAATGATTTAAATATATATTATTTTTGAGTAAACACTTATTTGTTGTAAATTTTATCATTATTAATAATTAGTTATAAGAACAAACCCTCTTGTCCATCTTATCCGTTGTGTCCGTTGGGTCCGTTGGGTCCTATTTAACTCCCCTCCTTATCGAGGAGGGGTGCCCTTTAGGGCGGGGTGGTTGTCCTATCAGTCAAAACAAACTGCAACTTTCCCGCATTTTCCTTCTGACATTAACGCATAAGCATCTCCGGATTTTTCTAACGGAAAACGATCTGTAACCAAATCTTCAGGATGAATTTTCCAACGAACTATTCGCTCGACTAACTCTTCCATCCGCCAAATGCTCGTAACCCATGATCCGTAAATAGTTTTCTGGTCATGAATAATATCCGGACTCGGATTAAACGCAACAGTTCCCCCTTCACCGAGAAAAACAATTTTACCCCACTTTCTTGCGGCTTGAATTGCCGTAAGTCTTCCTTTATCATTTCCGCTTGCGTCAATGGCTCGTTCAACACCGTGTCCGCCTGTGATTTTTTTAATTTCTTCAACATTATCAGGACCGGCTTTAAGGAAAAAATCTGCCAAACCAAGTTTTTTGGCAAGTTCCATGCGCTCTTCAACTATGTCTATTCCAATAAGTTTTTCCGCTCCCATTGCTTTTGCAAGCATTAAAGCTGCCAAGCCAACCGGGCCTAGCCCGACAACCAGCACGGCATCATTCCCGCAAATTCCGATTTTTTCCAAACCTT
>JAOZNZ010000310.1 GCA_029933535.1 bacterium
TATTAAACCATAAATATTCAGTTTTAGATTTCATAATAAAATTAGTTAATAGTTAATAGTTAATAGTTAATAGTTAATAAATGGACCAAATGGACACAATGGACCAAATGGACACAATGGACAATCCATCCCTCCATAACTCCATAACTCCATAACTCCATAAGCTGGAAGCTTATGTTACTTTACTCTCACACATCTGAATCCAAGATTATCAAGCCAGTGGTTTGGTGAAATTCCTCCCCGGGACGCGCATCGTAAATCTTTTTGACTGCTTCCCCATGACCCTCCGCGCCAAACTTTTTTTGTTGACTTCGTCGGACCTTCAGGATTATAAGTAGTTTTATTGCTGCAATTTGTAGGATAAATATCGTACCAGTCAAAGCACCATTCTCTTACATTTCCCGCCATATCATAAATTCCGAAACCGTTAGGCGGGAATGAACCGACTTTACTGCAATAAGCTGTAATTTTCTCTTTCGAGTTATAATTAGCCATAAGAAAATCGAAAGCATTTGGCGAAAACTTTCCCCAGGGATATTCTTTTTGTTTCAATCCACCGCGTGCAGCGTATTCCCATTCAGCTTCGGTGGGCAAGCGATAACTTCCTCGCGGAATTTTTTCTTTATCGCATCTCCATTTGCAATATTCCTGAGCTTCGAGCCATGTAATATGAATTACCGGCTGGTCATTTTCGTTTGATGTTTTTTTTCTATATTTTTTATGTTCCGGTTTGAATTGTTCAAAATCTTTGTTTGTAACTTCGTATTTATCAATCCAAAAACCATTCAATGAGACTTTGTGAACAGGTTTTTCGTTTGTGTTTTTCATTCCGCCCATAAGAAATTCACCGGCAGGAACATAAACCATTTCTCTAACTGATTTAAAAATATAATCAGGTTTATTTACACCCTGTCGTTTCGCATTCGGCAGTATTTGCGTTATGCGTGACCGCAAGTATTTAGATTGCCGGACCGCCATTCCAATTATTATAAAAACAGCAATCAGGAAGAAGAAATTTGCTGTTTTAGACATACCTTTATATTTAGTGTTGTTCATCAGGCATTATTATACCAAATTTCATTTGATATTGTGTGACGACTCTGGTATAATTTGTAGTTGTTAATCGTTAATCGTTAATTGTTAATCGATAAGACATTATAAATCTAAATATAACAGGAGATTATTATGGTGGATATTTCTATAAATGACGAAAAACTCGTTTGTGACTTTAAAGGAAGACTTGACACAGTTAATTGTTCGAAATGGGAAAAAGAACTGCTTGATAAAGTTAAAAAATCAAAGATTCAGGTAGTGTTTAACCTCGCTAATGTGGAATATGTAGCATCCGGTTTTCTGCGTGTGTGTCTGCAGGTCTCAAAACTAGCCGGTACAGGTAATCTGGAATTAATTAATATGAGTGACTATGTGAAAAAAGTTTTTACTTTATCAGGATTTGATAAATATTTGAATATTCAGGATTAACTTAATCGAGGCTGAAAGATCAATTAAGTCGGAACATTCCAGAAATGATTCGTCGGTGCGTGGCCTTTACCGATTTCTTTTGCAGTTATAATAGCCTGAGTAATATATGTTTTTGCGCATTTGATTGCGTCAATAATATCCATTCCACGAGTCAAATACGCAGTGATTGCAGCTGAAAATGTGCAGCCTGTGCCATGAATGCAGCGAGTCATGATTCTTGCACTTCTCAGAAAATGCTGCTCATCTTTTGTATAAATCAGGTCGGTTGCATCACCGTCAAGATGTCCACCTTTAATTACAATTACTTCAGCGCCTGTTTTTAACATTTGCGCGGCAGCTTGGATCATATCATCAGGGCATGAAATTTTAACTCCCGATAAAATTTCAGCTTCAGGAACATTTGGTGTAACAACAAGTGCGAGCGGAAATAATTCGTTTTTTAAAGCTTCAACTGCGTTATCACTAAGTAAATTTGCTCCGCCTTTCGCTATCATTACCGGATCAACGACAAGATTTTTAACATCAAACTTCTTTAAATGCTCGGAAACAGTATGCACAATTTCAGCGTTGACCAGCATTCCTGTCTTACATGCATCCGTGCCAATGTCGCTAAGTACGGCATCGATCTGTTCACCAACAATATCCGGCGGGATCGGAAGAATTGAATGAACGCCAACGGTATTCTGTGCGGTTACTGCTGTAACAACAGAAGTGCCATAAACGTGCAGCGAGCAGAAAGTTTTCAAGTCACCCTGAATTCCTGCCCCGCCACCGGAATCCGAGCCGGCTATGGTAAGAACTTTGTGCATAAAGTAGAAAAATTAAAATTAAACACTCAATATTCAACAAGAAATTTTCAATGATAAAGTTAGGAATTTTATCTTTACTTTTTGATTGCTCATTTTACTGTTGAATATTGAATGTTTTCATTATTTATCCGTCAATGCGGCGATACCGGGAAGGACTTTTCCTTCAAGATATTCAAGGCTCGCTCCGCCGCCTGTGCTAATGTGCGATACTTTATCGGCAACGCCTGCTTTTTTAATAGCAGAAACAGAATCACCTCCGCCAATAATTGAAATAGAATCGCTTGCTGCAACTGCATCAGCAATTGCGAAAGTACCTTTAGCGAATTCCGGTTTTTCGAATACGCCCATTGGACCATTCCAGACTATAGTTTTTGCTATTGCTATTTCATCAGCAAAAAGTTTTATAGATGCCGGTCCGATATCCAATGCCATTAAATCATCCGGAATATTGATATCATCAATTTCGACGGCTTTATCTGCTGCATTAAATTCCGGAGCACAAATATGGTCGAGAGGAAGTAACAGCGGAATATTTTTTTCTTCAGCTTTTTTAATAAAATTATTTGCAATATCAATAAAATCTTCCTGAAGCATAGATTTTCCGATAGTATAGCCTTTAGCTTTTAAAAAAGTATAGGCCATAGCGCCACCAATAATAATCGCGTCCGCTTTAGTCAGCAGATTTTCAATAACCGGAATTTTATCTGAAACTTTTGCTCCGCCGAGAATCGCAACAAAAGGACGCTCAGGATTCTCTACAGCTCCTCCAAGAAATTTAATCTCTTTTTGTAAAAGATAACCGGAAGCACATTGCTCCATGTTTTTCGTAACACCAACCATAGAGGCGTGCGCGCGATGAGCTGTACCGAAAGCGTCATCGATATAAACATCGCCTAGTTTAGCGAGATCCGCGGCGAATTTTTCATTAGCTTCCTGAGAATCTTTTCCTGTTTCAGCATTATGAAAGCGAAGGTTTTCGAGAAGCAGTATTTCTCCCTGTTGAAGATTTTCAACCATTTCTTCCACATCCGGACCAACGCAATCTGCAGCCATTTTGATTTCTTTACCGATAAGTTTAGAAAGGTAATCAGCAACTGGTTTTAATGAAAATTCAGGTTTCGCCTGACCTTTTGGTCTGCCGAGATGTGACATTAAGATTGCTGTTCCTCCGTTATCGAGAACATATTTAATGGAAGGAAGGGCCGCCTGAATGCGTGTATCGTCAGTAATATTTTGATTCTCATCGAGCGGGACGTTAAAGTCAACACGCATAAGTACTTTTTTACCTTTTAGATCGAGGTCTTCAATGAAAAGTTTTGCCATAATGGTGAAAATTGGATTGTTGGATTATTGGATTGTTGGATTGTTGGACTGCCGTGCCGGTTCATTTAATTTATCGGCAATTAAAATAAATTCGATTTGTGAAATCGAATTTTTGGATTGGATTGTGGAATTGATGGACAACATTAATCCATCAATCCACAAATCCATTACTCCATGTCTTCTATTTTGCCATCATTTTGATGAGATCAACACATTTTGCTGAATAACCCCATTCGTTGTCATACCAGGAAATAGTCTTAACCATATTTCCACCGATAATTATTGTGCATAAAGAATCAATAATTGAAGTGTGAGTTTCTCCAACAATGTCCGCAAGGACGATCGGATCTTCAACATATTTCATTATACCTTTAAGTTCACCTTCAGCAGCTTCTTTGAAAGCAGCGTTAACCTGTTCAGCTGTTACTTCAACTTTCAATTCCGATACGAGATCAGTAATTGAACCAACCGGAGTAGGTGTGCGGATAGCGAAACCGTTTAATTTTCCGTTAAGTTCAGGAATAACTTTACCTACAGCAACAGCTGCGCCGGTAGAAGTCGGGATAAGATTTGTAGAAGCAGTTCTTGAACGACGAAGGTCTGAATGCGGCATATCAAGTGTGCTTTGGTCATTTGTCAAACTATGAATAGTTGTCATCAAACCTTTTACAACGCCGAATTTGTCGTTAAGAATTTTTACCATTGGTGCAAGACAGTTTGTTGTACAACTTGCGTTAGAAACAACGAGGTCAGTTGCTTTAAGAGTTTTGTCATTAACGCCAAAAACGATAGTCGCATCAATTTCGTCTTTTGCAGGAACGCTAAGCAGAACTTTTTTAGCACCGGCAGAAACATGTTTCATGCACTGTTCTTTTTTTCTGAAAATTCCTGTAGATTCAAGAACTATGTCAACGCCTTTAGCTCCCCAAGGAATATTTGCAGGGTCACGTTCTTCGCTGATTGTTATTGCATTTCCATTTACATTCATGCCAGCATCTGTAAGTTCTACTGTGCCTTTGAACGGTCCGTAAGTAGAATCATATTTAAGCAAATGTGCAAG
This sequence comes from bacterium, assembly GCA_029933535.1. Lineage (GTDB taxonomy): Bacteria > Auribacterota > UBA3054 > UBA3054 > B51-G9 > B51-G9. Next base: position 4,675 of record JAOZNZ010000310.1, read on the forward strand.
AGTTTTGTTGTCAGTAATGTCATTAATATGAACTACATCAACACCTTCAGTTTCTTGAATGATTTTGAAAACGTTTCTACCAATACGTCCGAAACCATTGAT
>JAOZNZ010000311.1 GCA_029933535.1 bacterium
ACTTACAATCTGTACTTCCCATTCGGCGATAAAATCACCGGAAAAATCTTCCGGGCACCACATAACAATGTGTCCGGTTAAATGATTCCCGTCCGGTTGTTTTGATTGAACAACCATCCATCCGTCATTAAAGTCATATTTTGCCGGTCCCTCGATAATCCAGTCATCGAGACATTTTTTTGAGTTAAGCGTGTTTTCATACAAGAGTTTTCCTTTTTTGTTTTCTATGTTAAGAATTCCCAAATCGGCTGCGCCAATAAATTTGTCAAGAGAGTTTTTGTATTTACCTGCCTGATCAGCGATTATTTTTTTGTCAGGAATTTTTTTACTCAGAGTAATTTTCCCAAGAGGGATTTCTCCCGTATAAATTTTCAACTTGTTACTTTTACCAATATTCCATCCCGGCATTCTTGCCTTAGGATCCCTATATGGTGTCCCGTTTATGTAGCAGTTGAACAAGCCTGCTTTGCAGTCCCACACGAAGAACAGATTTATCCATTCATCTTTCGGCACACGCGGTAAACTTATGTGCATAGAATTTTTAGTAATGGCATTATCTAGTGTCTTATTTGCGGTACAGGACACTTGCCACTCGAAATTGATCCAAACGAAATTTTTAAGGTTACTGAATTTTATTTTAAACAAGTTTTCTGCTTCAATCAGGTTTTGAGTGTACAGCTGAGCATTAACACCACCTGAATACAATTTCTCGGGTTTAATCCACAACGACATACTCCCCTTTCCGGTAACTGTGTTTTTAAGGTCAAGTTCCGCGCTTAATTCTTCAGATGAAGAAACAGCACATTTTTTTTCAAAAGGTCCGGAACTATAATCGATATCTCCATTAAAGCGTTTAGCCATTTGGGCGAAGCTGTAATATGCATCATCTTCTATAATCATCATTTGGTCATGCGACTTACTTGCAGAAACTAAGTTCTTGATATTAAAATCAAGAATGGCATAACCACGTCCTTCCTTCTTGCCTTTTGGATCGACAGTAAAAGAAAGAATTCCTTTGTTTTTCAAAAGGCGACGGTCGTGTTTTGGTGGATCATTACAGGTTAAATTTTCATCTGTCAATTTGTATAGCGACCATTTTTTCCATTTGTCATCCGATTTTGCCAAATAATAACGAAGTCCTTTATTTGATGCCCAGTATATTATAATATTATCATTACTGTCAACAACAATATTCGGACGCCCGATTGACAGGCCTTTGGGAACTTCCAATGGACCGCTGTTATGCCATTTCCCGTTTGAATCCCGCCAATAGTGGTAGAAGCACTGTTGCTCTTTCAAATTTGGCGGAGGAAAAATAGTAGAACTTTTTTGCGGTGTTGGCAGTTTATAAATTGCAACATGAGGTTGGTTTTTTGAATCGATAGTCATAGCGCATTGATTAATAAGCCATGAGTAGATGGGAATTTTTTCAATAATAATACCCGGATCGCTGATAAGAATAGGATCTTTTTTCGACACATCCGCGATTATTTCTCCATTGTTATTCATCCATGTCACTCCTGAATCATCGCTGTAAGCATAATGAAGATCATGGTTGTTTCCATATCCGCTAGCTTCTTCCCGGTAAAGCCATGTAATATGCAGACGATTGTTTTTGTCAAAAAGAACATCATTAAGATATGCATTTCTGTTAGTGCTGTTTTTCCACGGTTTAAAAATTCCTTCCTGACCGAGGAAGCATCCGATAATATTCCATTTGTCTTTTTTTGAGTTATAGGATGAGATTATTGAGTCTCCAAATCCGCTCCAGCCGGTTCGATACACGAAAAACAGTTCGTCATTACTGTCATTAAAAAAGCGAGGATAAGTTACAATTTGAGGTGCGTTAGGTGCTAACGGTTGTGCGGGTTCAAAATCCGTTAATGACATCTTTGTTGGCGGATTAGTTAAAAATCCTTTTCGAGATTTCGTGTAATGCAAATTATCACAATGATGATCCCAGGAAAAATGAAGACGGCCGTCATTTGGGCTGATACCGATAACTGTGTTACGATGCCCGTCTTTAGGGTTAACGGTCAATTTGAATTTAGGAAAGCGCAGCGTTTGAATAGAATTATCTTTCAAATTCCGGCGTACAATTACCAAAACTGAATCGGCATCCCAGTAAACAGAGTATTGAAAATTACCATAACTGACAATTTTATCCTGGTCAAATGCAGCCCAATTAAAATAAGGCCAGATATCATCATCCACCGGAATTTTTTGAGTTGGCTTTATAGCATATGCAGTTGTCGCAAGAACAATTGATAAAACAATCAGTTTCATTATTTTTATAATATTTAATGTCATCGAAATAAAGTTTAATTTTTGCATTAAATTATTTTGCTGTTCATTATTTTGCAGAATGATTCACAGCAGAATGATTAATTATTATGATTTGACTCTTATATTATATTTGTTAAAAAATTATTTATTCCAGATTCCTTTGCGCCGTGCCCCGCGTATGCCGGGGTGCTTAGCGCCTTAGAGAGATAAAAAAATTAGTGTTTTTGGTTAATGAACTCAATATCCGGAATACGATGCACAATAGTTTTATTATTTCTATTTAAATAAACAAAAATATTTTTTGTCGGATCGCTTTTAAAACTAACCTTTATCGGTACATCACAATTTTTTCCTTTACGATATAGCGCGACAAATATAGCTTTTTTATCTTTTATTTTTATTAGTCGCATTGGCATAAATTCTATACCCCGGTCAGAAAGAGGATAACCGCAGCGAACAATTTTTGCATTACGATCAGTATAGACTTGTAGTTTAAATTTATTATTTTTGTGTTCAAAATTTTCATCAAACACTTTCACTGTGTTTGATGATATTTGAGAATTTTTAATATAACTCCAGGGCTTATTTTCCGGCAAATTAAAAGGTTTCCAACTGTTACATGAAGAAGAGATTGATTTACCGTCAATATGTGTAACCCAGGAAATATCTCTTGATTTATCGCAATTAACCTGAAAAACATCTAAAATATAGTCATCCTGAACAATACAAGTCCGAAGTTGTTTTACACCTGAGTAGAGTTGTTCATTCAAATCCGCAACAGTTATTCTTTTAACTTTGCCCAAGTCTTCAAACTCGATTAAATCCATAGGTCTTTTGGGAGATCTGAATTGATTATTCATATCAATCAGAACGGTATTATGACTTAGAGTAGCCCAATTGAAATGTTGATTAATATCCGAGCCGAATTTTGCGGGATCATTAATTTTTGCTTCAGCATCAGGCATCCAAAGATGCCTATCAGCGAAAACTATAATCGAAAGTTTATCTGCATGATGATGAATAAAATTATTACCGAAAGAAGCCATCAAATCCCAACCCTTTCCATTCCAGTAATTCGTGCCTTCATTAGTTCGTAAAGCAGCCAACCCGTATTCGAACCACATTGTCGTTTTCATTTCAGGCGGAGAGACTTTTGGCAAATTTATAACTCCGTGGAATAATGCTTCAGCACCGCGGTTCCCATATTTTTCTATAACCCAGGCAAAATCAGGATCTTTATAACGGGAATAAAGAAGTTCATAAGTTGAAGCCGGTAATTTACGTTTACTTCCATATCCATCACCAATCGCCGGAACTTCAGCATTAGGCAATAACAACTTAATCATAACATCATAACATTGTTTTATGTTTCTACCATCAGGTGAAACATAATCGTAAAGATCTATCGGATAACCGGCATTATGAGTTAGTTCCGCAAGCTTTAACATAGCTTCAACTTGCGTAAAATGATAAGCCAGAGAACCTTCTTTCCAAATTCCGCCATCGCTAAAACCGAGGCGAAGACAATAATCAAATCCATAAGAACCGTAAATAGCATCTTCAACGAGTTCAGGTTTATTGTAAAAAAGTCCAATTGCCGCCATTCCGACTTTATGATTAATATAATGGTTGTTGAGGGGCCCGCCGGGAGTATTTTTAATCCAATATTTATGGCATTTTTTTATAGCTTTCAGCACTCTCATAAAATAAGCGTCAATTTTTTTATGCTGTTCAGGAGTAAACGAATCATATAAAATATCATACGCTTCAAGAGAATATAAATTTGGCCGGGCATAATATAATCCTGAACCAACATTGCTGAACTCGCAAGGATGTTCAGCTTGAATCATCAAGATATTTACAGCTTTTTTATCAAAGCCTTCATTTGGTTTTAATAAATGAGCATAAGCGAGATTTTTTGCCATCAGGCCGTATGCCGTGAAGTATATGTGTGTATTTTTAAGTAAAACAGAATTATTTATTTTCGTATAGCCTTTCTTTTTTTCTTTTTTCCACCATTTAGTCTCAAGTTTAGGCAGAGAATTTATATCCGTTTTTTTTGCTTTAGCAATAATTTTTTGTGCTATTTTAGCAAATTCAGAGCTTTCCTTTATTGCTTGCTTAGCATGTGCAATATTTTCTTTATTTATAAAAAGAAAAGGATGTTCTTTGGCTATAGAAGTCATACAGCAAGTTAAGAAAAATAAAAAAATAAATATTGTAGTTTTCACGATTTAATCATTATAGTTATTTTTTAAAATTAAAATCGTTAGTAGATTTTTAAATATAAAAATTTTACCCAAAAACAAGTAGAAAGTAAAATGGGTTGCTGTTCTTCATTCTCAACGACCTTGTTTTGTCAAATGAAAATATTTTTTCGATTATTTCTAAATTCCTTTCCTTCGTAAGGAGGGGAGTTTTTTCGTCAGACACTAATTAGAAAGTGCCTATGAAATATTGTCCTGTATTGCAATGCAATACAGGACAA
>JAOZNZ010000980.1 GCA_029933535.1 bacterium
TTATAATAAAATTCTTTGCCGGTGTGTCCAAATCATCAAGAAAAACTTTTCCAATTATTTTTAATGACGGGGGAAGTTTTAAGATTACATTCTCCGCTCCGGCAGGCAAATTTGTTCGAATGTTAAGTTTACCAAAAAAAGCCCGCGCTCTGACAGTCATATTTTCACCGGCTTTTATCTTCTTTCCCCTCAATTTGAAACTACCATTTTGATCTGTAAATGTATTCACATAAAAACCGGATTTTAATCTGGCTGAAATCTGGCACTGTTTTACGGAAGAGCCATCAGGTTCCAAAACTTTCCCTGATAAAATCACTTTAGAAGCCTGGTCAGAAAAAATTAATGTAACATAATTTGTCTTCCCGCCGTAAAACGGAATATTGTTTGTTGAAAGACTTAATCCGCTTTCTTTAGCGAGTGCTTTACAGTTAAAAGTTCCTTCAACCGAACTGCTTAAATTCATATAAAACCATTCATCTTCAAAAAGATCCGCCTGATTTTCATGCATTATAGAGCGAGTATGTTTTTTGTCGATTGTTATTGAATGAGTAAAGGAAAACTTTGTAATCGGATTGCCTTCATTATCTACCGCTTTAAGTGCCAGAACAGCATTTTCACCGACAATTAAATCACATTCTGCCGTTTTATCAGGTTCTATTTCAACTGTATATCCCTGCTTAGTATAATAATCGGGAATAAAATAAGAACTTGTATAATCACTAAGCCCAAATCCATATTTTGCGGGTGCTATTACATTTTTAAATTCATAATTTCCTTCTTTGTCCGTTGAGGTTGAGTAATGCGCATCTTCAAATTTTTCGTTTCTCTCATTTTTTTTAGGGCGCATTTTAGAAATTAACACATATGCTCCCGCTAAAGGTTGTCCGTCTTGAGTAAGAACTTTCCCTTTAACAGCTCCTGCCTGCCTTAAAATTATTTTTACAAAGCCGTCATTGGAACGGATTCCTTTATTAACCTTTCCATAGCCCGGCTCATCAACAGTTAATGATCCATAGTAATCTCTAAACGTTTTTCTCACTTCAATTATAAATTTTCCGTCTTTATCTGTAACAGATGAAGCATAAGGCGGCATATTTCTATTTCTATGCGCGTAAACCGTTACACCTTCAACCGGGTGGTCATCAAATTCAGTTACAACGATACCTGCTATATTCATTACAGGAGTTTTTTTTAATGAAAAATTCAGATAATTTTCA
>JAOZNZ010000981.1 GCA_029933535.1 bacterium
TCAGTCTTTTATGACTGAACTTTCAAGACATATCGGAGCTAATACTGATGTCCCTGCAGGTGATATAGGCGTAGGTGGACGTGAAATCGGCTTTATGTTCGGCCAGTACAAAAGACTTCGTAACGAATTCGTCGGCATTCTTACCGGTAAAGGTTTGGATTGGGGCGGTTCGCTGATTCGTCCGGAAGCAACAGGCTATGGAGCGGTTTATTTTGCTGAGAACATGTTAGCAACACGCGGCGAAACTTTTGAAGGAAAAACTTGTGTGGTTTCCGGTTCCGGTAATGTCGCGCAATATACTGTTGAAAAACTTAATGAGCTTGGTGCAAAAGCAGTTACTCTTTCAGATTCATCAGGTTATATTCATGATCCGGATGGTATTGATGCAGAGAAGCTTGCTTTTGTTATGGAACTTAAAAACGTAAAACGCGGTCGCATTAAAGAATATGCTGATAAATATAATGTAAAATTTTATCCTAATGAAAGACCATGGTCAGTAAAATGTGATGCTGCTTTTCCAAGTGCAACACAAAATGAAATCAGTGCCGAAGAAGCACAGACACTTTTGGATAACGGCTGTTATGTAGTTAGTGAAGGCGCTAATATGCCTACAGTGCCTGAAGGAGTTAATAAATTCGTTGAAGCAGGAATTCTTTATGGTCCTGGAAAAGCCGCCAATGCAGGTGGTGTAGCAACTTCAGGCTTGGAAATGAGCCAGAATTCCGCAAGACTTTCCTGGTCACGCGAAGAAGTTGACGCGAAGTTAAAAGACATAATGAAATCCGTTCATGATTCTGCCGCGGCAGCCGCTGAAGAATATGGTCAGCCGGGTAATTATGTTCTTGGCGCCAATATAGCCGGATTTGTAAAAGTTGCAGATGCGATGCTTGATCAGGGACTAGTATAGCCTGATTTTATGCATTAGATTAAAACTCCGAAACGCTCGTATTCCTCATTTGTTTTGATGGGAAGACACGTTTCGGGGTTTTATTTTGGAAGGTGGGAATTCCCCCTTTGAAGGTCTCTGACCCCGCGTATGCCGGGGGGGGGATTAAGGAGGATGTTCGTTGAATACTGTCCGGAATTTGCCCGAACACCGCCCGGAATTCTCCGGGCGCTTTGCGAACATCGAACATCGAACACCGAACATCGAATAATGAACAACGAATAATGAACAACGAACATCGAACATCGAACACCGAACACCGAACAACGAA
>JAOZNZ010000312.1 GCA_029933535.1 bacterium
AAAAGTTTTGATAAATATGTAGTTTCGAGTCGAAACTACGTACTTTTGGCAAAATAATTTTTAGAAAGTATGTTTTTAATAGCGTCCATCGACAATTTATTTTGATGGATCCTTTTCGAGTAACCCCTTAATCCTAAAAAATGTGATTCTTATTATTGCAAACAGATTTTCATTCGCTTATCTTAACTTCAATGTCACCAATATCAACTTTTTCTTTATCAAACGGGCCAATGATTTTTCGCGATTTCATTTTGTAATCGTCATTTAAAAAACGAATATGGAGTTTTATATGCTCATCCGGTGGCAATCCATTCTGAACAAATTCTCCGTTTTCATCAATCTTACAAAAAGCCCAGCAGCCTACGGTTTTGCTTGAAAACATGATATAACATTTTGAAAAAGGCTTATCGGATTCGTCTTTAATACGCCCGGAAACAGTTATACCTTTTTTGGCAACAATTTCTCCCAAATCTACATCGTCGTCTGTAATAGTTATTTCTTTTATCATCCAAACATGATTTTTCGGCATTATGGACAACTTGTGCGTGCCGGCCAGTAATGGTGGGAAAACTATCTCTCCAATAGAATTAAATTCCTGGTTGTCAATCCATGTCTTCACGCGCAATGGCTTTCCATTTTCATCAATTATTTTACCGGTTACACGATACATATTTGGCGCAATGAGTTTAAGTGGTGGACCGTTTGGCGCAATTGCTTTGAGAAAGAAATTTGTTTTTGCACCTCGGACTCCCACTATTAGATCATACTGGTCATCGGGATTCAATTTCTCAATACTAAATTTATGAGACTCATGTATGCGGCTATAATAGTGTTTAGTATTTCTCCACCGTTTTTTGTTATCAAGAACACTTTTTGAAACTGTATTTGGATTGTATGATCCACTAGGATCTCCATCTGTTATTCCTGTAAGCCATGCATAAGCAGAGCATTTCAAAGGATTACCTCGGTGATCATAGACTTCACCCTCTATAATTCCATTCCAGTCCGGATTACGCACCGTAACAGGTAAATAAGATGTTTCCCATGAAGTGAGAACAATATTTGTGTTAAGCACACTTTCGTCAAAATGTCTCACACGCACATTATATTTTCCCGGAACCAATTTTGCCCGCCAGTTTTTACCGGAAACATTCTTGTATTTGCTCTTTGATTTCAAGGGATTAAACAATAGACGTTTACACCATTGAATACCATCAACCAGAAAAGAATTTTTGTAAAAAGAGTAATAATCTATGTGAGAATAGTGATAATCTTTTATATGTTTATCAATATTAGCAATGTAAATATAAATGTTCTCTGTATTCACTGTTTGCGAAAATTCAAGTTCCAACCATGTTGGCGGCTCAAGAAAAATGTCTGCCTCTTTTGTTTCTCCTTCTTTTAAAGTGAACTGCTCGCTCAATGCTAATGATGCATAACGTGATGAATTCGGACGGCGAACAACTATATGATACGGCGACAATAGGGCAGGGATATTTGTAATAATTGTTACATTTTCATTCTTTTTGCCAAAAATATAATTAGCAACAACAACACTGTTGCTTGCAAAAACAGACTCTACAAAAACTTCACAATTTGTTTCTTCCAAACCGTTGCAATCATACACCCGTGCAATTACTGTTGCCGCACGGGACATATACAGAATCGGATGTGGTGTGTAATTGAAATATATGTCTTGTGAAAATTGCGCGTAGTTTGGGTGTGATAAATGTATTTTTGCAGAATCTGATTCCGTTTTAATCCAGAAAGCACCATTTTCGTCTGTCGCTGGTGAATTTGTTCTTCCTCTGTAATACGAATCTAACGTAATTTTCACATTTGCTACCGGAGTTGTAAATGTTGCATCAACAACAATTCCGGTTATTATGTTAAAAGGAATTGGATTAAATATTACATCAAGTGAAGTTAGAGTTTCTTTGGCAATCGTAATGTATTTTCGCTGTTTTTCCTGACCGGGTGAATGAAACTGTATTTCCTGATGACCAACCGACAAAGGTTCGCTTATAAAACTTCCATCGTCATCAATTTTCAACGGTAATTTACATTTATAACCCCTTCCGTTTTCCCATATCAAATATTTAGCGATAACATTTGTTATTGGCTTGCCGTCTACAGTTGAAAATGTCCCGGCGATTCTTCCTCCGAAATCCTTTATAATTAAATCTAAAGGCTTTACCGGTGCATTTGCGCATGGCCACGGACCGTCAGTTGCAGGCATATAATTTTCACTAACTGTTTTTATTAGAAAATCAAATTTATTTGACGGGAAATTAATAACAAAATTACCTTCATCATCTGTCGTTGTTTTTGAATCTTCGATTCTGTTCTCACCATCACGTGATTCCAGATACATTCTACACATTTCTTCGTGCGGGAAACTTTCTGCCCATACAAAAACGCCGGTTGCAGCTTTCCCCGACTCAAAATACACAGAACCGATAATTTGAATATTATTTGCCGCTAAAACATTTGTAATTAATGATTTATCGGACTGCAGGGGTAATGCTCGGTTGGTCTTTGCTGCATAAGCAGAGGCGGGAGATTTTAGAGGAGGTGTTTTAGGAAATGGCAGCTCATCCTGTTTGCCACATCCAAACAGACATAATATAAAAATAGATATTGCTAATTTTAATATTTGAATTTTCATTAGCTTTTAATTGACAGATTTTTTCAAATCGACATTTTTGTCGATTGAAATTATTTTAATAAAATAAATAAATCAGATTTTGCAGCTTTTTTGTCGAAGGTTATTGTTTCCTTGCAATTATTATAACTACCTGAAAGACCGATAAGTAAATCAGCCAAATCAAGAGTTGATTTTTCTGCTATTGTAATAAACTCTTTTAATAGGTTTTCAGATTCAAAATTTATAATTGGAATTGAAAGTAAAACATTGAAAGTATTTGAAATATCTTTATTTGAACATTTGTATAATTTGCTTAAAACCCAGACTGTCTCAATTACAGTAAAATTTGAAATAAAAAAAAGATGACGTTTACTTTCAGCCTGTTTAAACAAAGTGAAAACTTTCTCAGCTTGTTTTATATCATCCCTGACAAGGAATCGAATCAGGATATTTGTATCTAACCCTCTCATATTTTCCCTTCCCGGAAGCTTTCGGCAAGTTTAGAATTAATTTCATCTATTGAAAACTTTTTATCTGTAGATTTGGAAAGAATTCCATAAGCATCTTGAACATTTTTTTTCATAAGTTCTATCTTAATTGAATTCTCTACCACTTGAAAATTAAGCTTGTCACCAGGCTGAAGATGAAAAAGTTTTCTTATGCCTAATGGTACGACAACTTGCCCTTTAGTAGTTAATGTGGCGATTGGCATAATTCCCCCTTTGTGTTAGCTATTACAAATATACAATCTTACATCAAGTAAGATTATAACAAAATAATCATAATAATGCAAGTTGAAGTCTTTGGTCAGGCACTTATTAGAGGTTACTCGAAAAGGATTCAGCCGCAAATCGGTGTTAAAGTCCCCCTTTTTTAAAGTGGAACATCCCGAGTATTCCCTCGGGAGTGGGTTGGGGGATTTAAAAATTTAGGAATAAACAAAAAATTCAAGAAAGTTGGTAAATCTATTTAAAAATCGCCAACATTGTCAAAAACCAATGAAATAATTTGTACTTATGTTCATGCTAATTGAAAGAGAAAATCCCCCTAACCCCCTTTAAAAAAGGGGGACTTACTTTAGCTGACTTTCAGGATTCTGATATTCCACCCCTTTTCGAGTAAACCCTAAATCCCAAAAATGTGCTTATTATTATTGTAAACAGATTTTTATTCGTTTACCTTAACTTCAATGTCACCAATATCTACCTTTTCCTGATAAAATGGTCCAATAGTCTTGCGAAACTTTTTACTGTAATCAGCAGCATAATTTGAAATTTCAAGTTCTATATACTTATCCGGTGATGAACCATGCTGTACGAATTTACCGCTTTCATCAGTAACGCCATACGACCAAATGGCTCCTGTTTTGCTTAAAAATTGGATATAGCACATTGAAACAGGCTTACCGGATTGATCAACTACCCGCCCGGAAATGGTTATTCCTTTCTTAGCAATTATTTCTCCCAAATCGACATCATCATCTGTAATAGTTACCTTTTTTATTATTTGAACATGATCTTTCGGCATTATGGACAGTTTGTGCGTACCGGCAGGCAATGGTGAGAAAATCAATTCTCCGACAGACTCAAATTCCCGGCTTTGATCCCGCGTTTTTACTTGCAGCGGTTTACCGTTCTCATCAATTATTCTACCAGTTACATGATACATATTCGGAGCAATGAGCTTAAGTGATGGTCCGTTTGGCGCAATTCCTTTTAGAAAGAAATTTGTATGCGCCCGAACACTCACTCTGAGGTCATACAAAGTATCAGGATTCAATTTTTCAATGCTGAATTTATGTGATTCATTTATACTACTGTGATAATGTTTAATTTGCCGCCATCTTTTCATATTTTCAAGAAAACTTTTTGAAACAGTATTCGGATTGTATGATTTATAAGGATTTTCGTCTGTAATTCCCGATTGCCAAGCTTCTGCGAAACATTCCACAGGATTACCCCGCATATCATAAACTTCACCTTTTATCACTCCATTCCAATACGCATTAATAATAATAACCGGCAAATAAAATGTTTTTAATGACGTTAGCACAATATTAGTGTTAAGAACTCTATCGTCCAAATAGTCCACAGTTACATGGAATTTACCGGGAAATAA
>JAOZNZ010000313.1 GCA_029933535.1 bacterium
GGTCACCGGCGGGATAAAGATAATCGGTCGCCCATTGCCAGGTAGTGTATTGGTCGGGGTAAAGGGGTTGAGTGTTACGTTCGCTTGAGTCGAACTCGCCATCGACATAAACATTGATTAAATAACTGTCTGCGAGGGCAAATCCAGGTCCATAATTATCAATATCAAAGTCAAAATAACCGTTTGCGGGATCAACCGGCAGGGGATTACTGACGCCGAGATCTATATAATTTGAATTAGTTACAACGAGAGAAAAAGTCAGAGAATTATTATTGGTGTTAACATCACTGCCGTCCGGTTCTACTTTAATTTTAACAGAGTGAGAGCCGGGAAGATAATAATAAGCGAGCTGCCAGTCCCAGATTGTTGATGCGCCGGAATCGAGATCGTATAGATTTCTTTCTGTTGAATCCAGTGCCCCATCAACAAAAACCAAAATGGAATAGCTGTCAGCCGGCTGAATTTGTGCTGAACTATTTGTGATTTCAAAATTAAAGATTCCGTTATATGAGTCTGTAATATGAACGTTTTGTACAGCAAGATCGGGTTGCGTGTTTGAAACGAATTCATAACCCATTAATTCTACATTATCAACGTAAGCGCCTTTGTAATTTGAAATGGTTTCATTCGAGAAAAAAGCGAAACCAATGTAAACGGAGTTTGAACGCGCGTAATCTTTTGCGTCAATATAAACGTTTGTAATCCATCCGCCGGAAACACCGGTATAATTTTGACCTGTGAAATCATATCCGTCAGTTGAAAGCCCTACAAAAAGTCCATCTACAACAGGTTCGGTTTCTAAAAAGAAGTCAAAAAACAAAAGAGCGTCTTCTGACGCTGAAAGATCAAATGGTCCTTCAATCATCCAAGCGTCCATATTGTCAAAATAATTTCCCTCCGATGAATAGTCGTAACCGGCACACCAGGCTGAATTGCTGCCTGTTGATGCTTCAACATCGGTTGGCCCCCAGGTTGGAGTTCCGTAGAGCTGCCAAAAATCAGGGAATGCGCCTTCGAAATCATCAAAGAAATATTGATACCAATTACCCGGTTCGTCATCAAGAATAGGCAATGAGGCTGCCGGAGAGCGGAACGTCCGCTTCGAGCTGCGCGAGCCGGTTGATTTTCCGCGTGATTTTACAAGCTCACTGCTTTTTCTTGCGGTCACATAATTTTTTAATTTCCGTGAAACTTTTTCTTTTACTAAAAGGCTTTTATTTTCATGCGAAAGATTTGACACGCGGAAAATTCTATTTTGAGGTTTTGACTCCTCATTTATTTTTTTGCTTAAGCGACAAGTTCTTTTTTTAGATTTTGGATCGCTATTTTTTTTTGTGCGGGAACGTTGTAATTTAATATTTTTGTCGAAAGGAATATTTTCAATTTTTAATGATGAAGATGAATCCTCACGCTTAATCCTTGCAGAAGTGCTTTGCTCATAACTCTCGTTTTTAGAAACTATAACTTCTGACGGGTGAGTTATTATTTTGGTTCTTAAAGTTCGTGAAGCTTGAACAGACAAAACAATTGCCAAACTAAAATATAAGACAAAAAACTTTTTTATTTTAATATTCATTTGATTTTCGTGCTGAATTAATCTTAATACCATTTTATCAAATAGACGTGAAAAAAAGGGGAATATTCATTTCCATTCCTTTTTACAGTACGATTTATGGCAGAATGATTATAATGTTAATGTTTCATGGCAGTACGATTAAGGGGGAGTACGATTGAATATTCACAAAAAATTATTTTCAAACGCAAGAAAATCAAATTTGCTCCAACGGAGAAAATTTCCTCTCTGTGTTTGGCTGATTGAAAATATATTTATAATATGTTAGAATTGCCCGACATGTTAAGACTAATAACTCAGGAGATTAAATGTATAAAAAATCAAAATTATCTTTGCTAATCATTTTTGCAATGTTAACTGCAATATCAGTTGCTTTGGCAGAACAGTCTTTTAAAGTTGAGAAGATTACTTTTTCAAATAATTCGCCTTTTATTAACTCTCAAATTGATATAACGGTTACAATTAAAAACACATCAACCGGAAAAGGAACTGAACAGGGAACGGTTACTGCTTATATTGGAATTCAAAGGCCGGACAAGTCAAAATTTCATTTACAGTCCAAGAGATTAAATGATATTGAAAGAGGAAAAACTAAAGATCTTGTTTTTAAATTTAATACAGGATTTATTTTAGGAAGATTTCTTGTGAGTTGTGATTTATGGGATTCTTCAAAAAGTAATGTGTTTGATACTACCGGCTTCAATTATGAACTGACAATTAAGAAAAAATTGATAAGAGCTATGTGGGTTTGGCATACCGAAATTATTAATGGTGGTGAAACCGGTATTGTTCAATTACTGGATTTTTGCCTGGCACCACATAACAATAAATCGAAAAAAATTTCACTTCTCTATTTATACATTAATCCTAAGACTATGAAAACTAATAACAAAGCCCTTCGCAATTTTATTCAAAAAGCAACGGATAAAGGTATTAGTGTACATGCTTTATATGGTATAATTCCCTGGCCGGGCAAATCAAATACTATTTATGATGTTGTTAATTACGTTTTAGAATATAATAAAGAATGCCCTTTATTAGAATCTAGATTTAAAGGTGTTCATTTAGACCATGAATTTTGGGAAAAAGATAAATTCGCAAAATACAAAAACTTTATTAAGGGGATAAAATCTCATACGTTTAACTCCGAATCAATGAATTCCCAAAACTTAGCTTTTGGCCTTGATACAGGTGAAGAATGGGAAACTTATCATAAACATTATTTATCTGAATTGTTTGAAACTTCGGATTTGGAATTCATAACGGTTATGTCCTATCGTGACCGAGCTGCTGATATTATTTCCTGGTCTTCAGATGAAACTAATGCAGGAAACCACTATGGAAAAACAGTGCTCGTTGGCGTTGAAACACACAGACCAAATCCGGATCTTAAAGAATGGCCTCATCCCAAAAATACGTTTTATGAAGAAGGTAATAACAAAATGGAAGATGAGTTAGCTAAAGTTGATTATATATATTCTGACCAGCAATCATATATAGGAGCCGCTATACATTTTTATCAGGCTTATTATAAATTATCCGATTCGCCAAGACAATCAGTTAAACACGCTCCTCTCAATAGTAAAACAAATTGAAAATTAATCTTTCTGTAGCCAATTACGTTGAGAACGGTGTCGTTTCCCTACTTTACCAAAGTCGGCTGAAGTTGCATTGGCTGCGTTTGCGGATTGCCGGTTGGAGAAGAAGTCGGTGGAGCCGGCGGATTTACTCTTGGTGGAGTTGGTCGGCTCCTTCTTGTTGTTTTCGGAACGGTTCTTTTTTTAGCTTTCGGCGATTTTGTAATTGGAGTTATCGGTAAATTATGATTAGATAAAGTATGAACATTAGGCTTTCTTTCCTTTCGGTTCTGATTTTTATCAATTTTTCCTGATTTAGCTTTTGGTACGATTGATTTATCAGTGGGGTTCAATTTTTTCAGTTTTTCAATTTTATCGATTCTTTCAGTCAATTTTTTTCTATTGATTGGTCTGTAAATTTCGATAACTTTCTTTTTCCCGCCTCTTTTTCTTGGATTTCTATTTTTTACAGTTACAATTTTTTTCTTTGGTACACGGCGTTTTACATTCTTCTCAACAATAAGACATGGAGGACCAATCCATATTTTATTGTGTCTGCCGTAATAATAATAACAGCCCCCTCTAAAATAATAATTGTTTTCTATGATGTACGGCTCACAAACTTCAATCGAAATAAGAGAATAATTAATTCTGTAATTAATTAAATAAGATGAAAGAAAATTATCGTAACTTACAAAAAACCAGTCATTAGGATCAATTTCGTAAGATTCTCCCTCAGGAACAGGCGGAATCGGTGCCCAACCGACATAATTGTCTGTCCAATACCATGTAACCCATGCGGGAGCCCATTCATAATCAGCTACCCAGCACCAACCTATACGATCATGCCTGTACCATTTACCATAGTGGAAAGGCAGCCAACCCCAATCGAAGTTACTTTGCCACAGCCATCCTTCTTCAGTTAATTGCCAATGGCCTAAGGTGTAAGGCTGCCAGGAATTATTCATA
Organism: bacterium; assembly: GCA_029933535.1. Classification (GTDB taxonomy): domain Bacteria; phylum Auribacterota; class UBA3054; order UBA3054; family B51-G9; genus B51-G9. The sequence continues at coordinate 4,120 of JAOZNZ010000313.1, forward strand.
TCGTTTGGCTGCCATACCCAGCCATGAGTATCTATGTCATACCAAGTGCCGAATGGTTCAAGAGAATCGTAAATATAATCAAAAGTCAGGGAAGGAACATCGGTAGTTTCCGCGGAAATTTTTGCAGGAAAGAGTGATAAAAAAAGTGTAGTGAAAAGTAAAAAAAACAAAGTTTTAATTTTTTTTGAAAAGTTCATTTTGGCTCCTTGCTGAGTTAATATTTTTATTATTCTACCAAATAGACGTAAGAAACAGGCGGATATTCATTTTTATCCTATCGGGATAAATTATGATAGCCCGGGGCACACGCCCCGGGAAAAGAAAATAAATAGAACCGGAACCCTGAAAGGTTTCATTAATATTGGCAGAAAAATGAAAATAATCTGGTTTTATAGGATAGATGTCTTGTTTTTCTCGGCAAGTTTATTAATATTTAAAACCGGACATTTCTACTTACTTGACACAAGGCAATTCGGGGTTGACATATATTTTAAAATATGATATAATTGTGTCAGGTGTTCTGTTTTGTTCGTTTGGAATATAATCGCACATTATAATGGTCTGATGAATTCGGACACTACAATAAGCAGTGTAATTAAATAGGGACAAGTTATGCACAATTTTAACTCTACTACTACGAGCTTTC
>JAOZNZ010000314.1 GCA_029933535.1 bacterium
TTATCTCGCTAAGGCGCTAAGCTCGCCAAGGAATACAGAAAAGTAACATAAGCTTTTGACCCGCGCATGCCGGATTCCAGCTTATGGTTTTCAATAAAACTTTATCTACTTCGTGGTTAAATCCCTTAGAATGCCAATTTCGGTATCAAAAACAGAACTCTAAGAACAATTTAGAATGGAAAAGATGTTGTGATTTCACTTGCCTTTTATATCATTTGAATCCATTTCCTTAATAACTTGATCTATTTTATCGCGTGGTACTACCAATAGTTTCCAATTATAATAAACTAATTCTACTAAGCACAAAAAAGAAAAGGTTATTAATAAAATTGTGTTTATATTATCATATAAGTTACCAATCTTCAATGCGATAGGAAGAAATGTCAATGCAGAAAGAAACACAATTCCTATTATACCTATTGCTCCAATAAGTACACGTTTATTATTAGTAATAATAATAAATATACAAAATAATAACATTATAAAATGAAAAATATCTTTTAAATATAACGAACCATTTGTGTAATCTAATCCATATTTATAAATAGTACGATAAATATCATACCATCTATACCAAAATACAAGATAGGTAACAAGAAGTAAAATTCTATTTAGCATAATAATTGATTTGATTCGATTATTTTTCATATCAATTACCTTTTTCTTTGGCATCATCCATTATTTTATTAGCTTCATCAAATAAATTATCAGATGCATCTAATACTGATGCAAAAGCTTCACCAGTACCAATAGAAGTGGCTTCGCCAACAGTAGCTCCTACAATTGCAGAACCGATTTGGTTTCCTATCATTCCACTAATAGGACCAGCAACAGCTGCGCCAAGACCAGCCCCCATCACTCTTAAACCGCCTGCTGCTGTTCCAAGTTTGCCTTGCGTTCCTTGGTCAACAGCCTCGCCTGCTGCACCTGCAACGAATCCAGCTACACCAATAGTTACTACCGCAGATGCTCCTGCTGTATCAATTGCTAAGCCAACAGCTAAACCAGTCAATGCCCCTTTAGCCCCTCCTTTTAATGCACCAGCAAACTTATGCCCAGATTCTGCTTTCCATGCACCAATTGCCGCTCCAGTCAATGCACCAAAAAAAGTTCCGCATGCTGTTGCAGCACCTGCTGTCAACATCCGTCCATCCGCATCCGTCAAATTCACCGGATTATTCCCACAGAACTGATACAAATTTATACTGTCCTGATAGTCGATCGGGTCGCGTTGTGTCCATCGTCCGGCGATGGGGTCGTAAACGCGATATGCGTAAAGGTAAAGATCCGCGTTAAAGAGAAACTCTTTAGTTGAGAATAGAAATCGCGGGGCGTATTGACCTTCAATTATCACAGATTTATAATACTTCCAAATAAAATTACCAAATGCGTCATATTGATATGTTGCAACGCATTTTTCTGTACCGTTATCATCACGGTAAGCTATCATTGTATCGCCACGGTGATTACTCAAATAGAACACCGATTTCATACCGGTTGGATACTCAAGAATCATATCAGCAATCATGTCTCCGGTTCCTTCGGCAATGCCAACGCCGCGCACAAACCAACGAGATACATCTGTATAGAAGGGTGCAACAGTTATTTCACCAATAGGCAAATTTCCATCGTGGATTGTATACCGCCATATCAAAGAACTATCGTTTGTACCGTTACCAATTCCTATTCTTCTGTTTTGTGAATCATACGAAAATTCATAAACAAAATTAGAGCCTGTAATTTTTACGAGTTTATTTTGCGCATTGTAGTAATACTCTTTAATTTTACCATTTGTTAAATTACTTGTCAAATTGCCTGCAATATCGTAAAAGTATTTATTATTTGCACTTTGTGAACCTGACCCCAACAGACCTTATGATAGCAGAAAACTGGCAAAAGTCAATTTTCAACACCTGACCCCATCTGACCCCACCTAACCCCGAATAATGAACAGCAGAACAATTAATGACAGAATACAAAAATGCGGTGTGCTAATTTTTTAGCACACATTATTTTGACGTAATATAATAAGATTGATAAATGATAAATATTTAATAATAAATAATAATTAAAAACGCCTCTTCCCGATTACCAGGAAGAGGCGCTTTTTGTAATTCTATTAGTTTTTCAACTAATTTCTACTATTTGACTTTGCGCTTAATTAAAACTGCGAGAACTAACATTAAACCAAACACAAGTCCGGGTTCAGGTATTGCGTCTTCAGTCCATGCTTTATAAACAGAACATTTGGTTTCATTACCGGCAATAGAATCATTAAATCTGAAATAGATTTTATTTTGAGTATCTCCGATCATATAGAAGATAGGAGCATTAGAAGCAGCACCAACGCCTGCAGCGTCACCTGTGTAAGGATTATAACTCACGGTGCCTTTAGCTTCATTAGTTACAGCATTAAATACATTGAACCAATCTACAGTATTTGTTGATGCATCAATAGTGTACTCATTTCCAACTTCGAAATTGTATACTTCTGCAACATCTATTTCTTTGATGTCAAACATATATACAAATGATTCTCCACCTAATGTCTGACGCGATCTTGTTCCATTAACAGCTACATTTACTTGCGAACGGGTGCTTTCCCACAAGAAAGGTAGTTCTTCTTCAGTTCCCGCGTTAACGATCGCCTGAGTAAGAGTCTGATGTTTAGTGATCCAGAAGTCCATAAGATTTGGACCAAAACCATTGGTAGTAGAAAGATCAGCAAAGTAAACAAAGATTTCATTATTATCTGTTTGTGCCAGAACATTTGTAATAGGTATCGCAAGATAGAAATTCGTTCCTGTATCTCCGGTCGAATTGGTCACAATGATATCGTCTGATGAGAGAGGATAGTCAGGAAAAACACACATTAAATAGTTTGTAGAAATTCTCATTGAGAAATTTCCGGCTATTCTTGCGTGCAGAGTGCAATCATCTTCACCATCCGGCAAGTCAAATTTATATGAAAAGCTATTAATTGCATCTGCAAATCTACCGTCATTTTCACGATCGCTTGAGGTCGTTTTTGTGAAAAGGAACTGCTGATCGCCTATCAGTCCGCTTGTATCCGGTTCGTTACCACCGGCGAGAAAAGACGGGTAACCGAGTTTTGTAATAAGCGCGTTCCATGCGAGAGAGCCCCAACCTGTGCTTGTTACAGCGTCACCTAATCTAACATAAATATTACTTGCCGGTAGCAAACCTAAAGCAGCCAGGTCAAAGTAATACGGAGACATATTTGTTATTCCTTTATCAAACCAACGTAAATCTATTGTGGCAGGTGATAGTAAAGATGGATCCGGAGTGAAAGCTGTTGTCCAGGTTGTTCCGTCATTAGAAAGTTCTACAGAAAATTGATTGTCAACCTGTAATACATACCAGGCTTCTGTGTCAGTCATATCCATAGGATATTTCATAACTGCAGTTCCGGTTGCATCCATAAACATTGCCATTCTGCCCGGTGAACCGGTTCCGCGACTCGGATGTGCAGGAGATGGTCCGGCTTGTCCGCCTCCACCGGCAATTTTATAAAAATCCCCACCAATACGATCTGAATTGAATTCTGTTGTTGTATCAAAATAATGCCATACAGGATAGATAGTGTTAATTGGAGGTTCCGGCGGTGGTGGAGTAATATTAATTTGTATTTTTTTCATTTGTCCGCCCCATCCATCATCGGGTTTAGAATCGGATATTTTCAAGAAGAAAACATTACTCCATCCTTCATAGGAAGGATTCATAAGATTACCAACGGTTGGTTGAGCTCCTACGCCATCAAGTTCGCCTGTAAGAGGATCGATGGTCAGTGTTTCATTGTCTCTAGAGCCTTCGGGAGCAACAAAAAGATTTACCCAGTCAACACCATTTGACGATCCCTGCCACAAATACTCACTTGCCGTCTCAAGTATAATATGAGAATAATCGGTAACATCAGGTCCGAGATTAAATCTGTATTCGACATAACCACTGACATCCGCAAACCAAAAACGGCCTGCCGGATGATATCCGCAACCATCGCTTACATCTGTAAGGAAAGAGATTCCTTCTTCACCTGACGGATTAAAAGATGCCCCTGCAGCCGGGATTTGCGGTGAGATCCAAAAACGTTTTACCATACCGCCCCAACCATCATTGGAATCTGAGTCGCTCATTTTGAAATAAACCACATTATCATCTGTTTGCTCAAGCATTGATTTCAAATTGACCGTTATTTTAACCACGGGACTTTGAGCCAAACTTTGTGTTGAATAAAACACATCTGCGAAATCAATTCCGTTAGCTGCCATTTGCCAGTTTGTCGAAATTTGAATATCATACTGATTTGCAACATATACATTCAGCAAACAATCGTCATTATCATCCGGCAAATCAAATTTGTAAACGAAAAAATTACTGCTGCCGTTTATTCCTCCGTAGTTCCCATCAGCAAATCGACTGTCACCGCCTGCTGTACCGCAGTTATTTTTTATAAATAAAAATTGCGCGTCTCCGGGTTTGCGAGTGCCTGGAGAAGTAACGGGATCCTGATCACCGCCATAGAAATCCGGATAACAGTATTCGGTTATCAAAGCGTTATACGCGTAAGCGTTATCTGAAGGTGATAAATTGTTATCACTGATTTTCACAAATAAAGTATCTTCAGAAAGGAATGGTTGTAAATTAATAAAATAAGGGGAAGTGCATTTGACTTTATTCGTCCAATTGGCAACTTCGCTTGCTTCAAGCACTGTTGTCCAAGTCGCATTGTCAGTTGACATTTC
>JAOZNZ010000982.1 GCA_029933535.1 bacterium
TGAAAATTATCTGAATTTTTCATTAAAAAAAACTCCTGTAATGAATATAGCAGGTGTCGTTGTAACTGAATTTGATGACCAACCGGTAGAAGGAATAACGGTTTACGCAAGTAGAAGTAGAAATATGCCATCGTATGCTTCAACAGTTACAGACAAAGACGGAAAATTTACACTTGAAGTTAGAATGACATTTAGAAATCGCTATGGCTCATTAACTGTTGATGAGCCTGAATATGGAAAGGTTGATAAACAAGTTAATTCCAGAGAGAAATTTATAAAAATAATTCTAAGGCAGGCAGGAGCAATTAAAGGGAAAGTCCTTACTCAGGACGGAAAACCTTTAGCGGGGGCAGGTATTATGATTTCCAAAAGGCCCCCGAAAAAGAGGGATAGAAACAAAAAATTTGAACAAGCTTATTACAATACCTCAACAGATAAGGAAGGGAATTATGAATTTAAAAATGTAATAGCACCCGCAAAATATGGTTTTGAATATGTTAATGACCAGTCTGGTTCTTATTCTATCCCTGTTCATTATTCCGAGCACGGTTATGAAGTAGAAGTAGAACCTAATAAAACATCGGAATGCGATTTAATTGTCGATGAAAATGCTGTTTTGGCACTTAAAGCGGTAGATAATGAAGGCAATCCGGTTACAAAGTTTTCTTTTAGTCATTCAATAACAACTGACAAAAAATACACGCGATCTACGTCCTTTAGAAATCAAGTTGATGTTTTTGAAGATGAATGGTTTTATTTTAATTGCGGTTCAGATGGCGCTTTTAACTGTAAAGCTCTCGCTGAAGAAAGCGGATTAAGTCTTTCAACAAACGATATTCCGTTTCAAGGAGGAAAAACAAATTATATTACATTAATTTTTGCTGATCCGGCTTCTGAAGTTATTTTATCAGGAAAAGTTTTAAAACCCGATGGCACTCCTGCAAATCTGTGCGATATATATACCTCAACCAGATCCGGGAATTATAACGAAACACTTACAGATTCAAACGGTAGTTTCAAATTGAGGGGAAAGAAGATAAAAACAGGCGAAAATATGAAGGTCAGAGTGAGGTCATATATAGATAAACTTAATGTTAAAACAAATTTGCCTGCCGGAGCGAAGAATGTAATTATAAAGCTCCCACCTTCATTTAAAATTATTGGAAAAGTTTTTCTTGATGATTTGGACACACCGGCAAAGAATTTTATTATAA
>JAOZNZ010000983.1 GCA_029933535.1 bacterium
GATAATACTATATAAAATATTGCTTAATAACTAACTATGGCTAATATGAAAAATGTAATCCTTAGGCACGAACACCCGCAACCACAAGCCGTTCGCGCCGCATGGCAAAATCTTAACGGCGAATGGGAATTTGCAGAAACGAATTCCGTTACTGAAAAAACAGACCAAAAATATCTTTCAGCGAAAAAACTGGACGAAAAAATTATCGTGCCGTTTTGCCGTGAAAGCGAACTATCCGGAATTAACAGGAAAGGATTTGTTAAGTCTGTTTGGTACAAACGTTCATTTACCCTGCCCGGAAATTGGAGTTCAAAAATAATCTTAATTCATTTCGGCGCTGTAGATTGGCGAACACGCGTGTGGATTAACGGCGAGTTAGTTGGAATTCACACAGGTGGTCAGGCATCTTTTAAATTTGAAATCGCAAAACATCTTAAAACAGGTAAAAATAAAATTGTTATTAATGCTTTTGATGATACACGCAGTGGAATTCAGGCAAGTGGAAAACAATCCGATAAACTAAAAAGTTATGGCTGCCTTTATACGGGAATAACAGGAATATGGCAGACAGTTTGGTTGGAAGCTGTGGGCAAGACTTACATTGAGAATTTTAAAATTACACCTGATCCTGATAATAAATGCGTTCATATCGAAGCACTCATTAATGGAAACACGGAAAATTTAACGTTTAACGCGCAAATTCTTGACGATCGCAAAATTATATCCAAAGCAAATGTGAAAGCCGGAACTGTAACTCGTCTGACAATTCCGATTAAGAATCAGAAGATATGGTCAATTGCAAAACCTTTTCTATATAATTTACAATTTGAGTTGACAGAAAAAAAACGTACAATTGATAAAATTAAAAGTTATTTTGGCCAGCGAAAAATTGAGATTAGCGGTAAAAATGTTCTGATTAATGGTAAAAAAATCTTTCAAAGACTTGTGCTCGATCAAGGATTTTATCCCGATGGAATATGGACCGCTCCAAGCGATGCGGCATTGAAAAACGATATTAAACTTTCTATGGATGCAGGATTTAACGGAGCACGTCTTCATCAAAAAGTTTTTGAACCAAGATTTCTTTATCATGCTGATAAAATGGGCTATATCGTCTGGGGGGAATATTCTAACTGGGGAATGGATCATAATGATGAAGCTGCAAAATTACCCGCGATTAATGAATGGATAGAAATTATTCGACGGGATTATAA
>JAOZNZ010000984.1 GCA_029933535.1 bacterium
TTTTATGATTCAGTTTTTCAAAAGTAATTTCAAAAATTTCCGGATTAGGTTTCGCGACACCGACTTCTTCGGAAATAATAACATCTTTGAACTGCGACATTATCGGAGCTTTAGAAAATCTTGATCGTTGAACAACGCTCAACCCGTTTGTAATAATTGCGGTAGTAGTTTGGGAAGAAATTTTATTAACAATATCTTCCGCACCATCAATTAAGAATCCCGCTTCGGCAAAAAAATCGAGATAAATATCTCCGAATACGGTTGTGTTGGTTTTTATATTAAATTGATTGAACAATTGATCAAAACGTTCAACTCTGATTTTCGAAGGTGAGATAAGTCCTTTTTCGAAATCGAGCCAGAGGGTAGAATTTATTAATTTATATGCATTGATATAATCATTTTGATAGGGGATTTGCGTGGCGGCAAAAGCGTTTTTCAAAGCATAAGCTTCTGCCTTATCATAATCAAATAAGGTGCCGTCAGCATCGAAAAGAATTAGTTCGAAATTCATAGGATTTTAATTATAGGTCTTGTAGGACTAATAGGACTAATAGGACTAATAGGACAAAATGGACAAAATGGACATTATGGACACCGTATCCTGTAATAAATAATCCAATTAAATCCCCCGAACCCCCTTTAGAAAAGGGGGAATTAATAAAATAATAAATAGTAACGGTTCGGGGACGTCTGCTTTGCCCGGTGAGCCGTTAGTAAAATAACTTGTTCTCCAGCCTTCCTGTAGATTCCATAAATTTGTAGATTCATAAGGATTAACGATAACGAGGGAATATCCATCACCGTCAGTAGTTGGATACCAATCGTCGCTATATATGAATGCGGCTAAAGTTTCTCCTGCGGCACCCTGGATTTCAATTCTTTCGCCACTATTTGCTAATTGTCCTTCGAACTCGCCTGCTATAAGAATATCATTTGTATTGTAAAACGAAGCAAATACAGCGTTGCTTTTTACAACGACTACATAAGCTTCATTGCTAAGTTCTGTTACCGCACTTCCTGCGAATGAGAAGTAAATACCGTCAACGAAAGAAAGATCAGAAATATCTAAATTACTGCCGCTGATATTTTTTATTTCTATGAACTCAAAATCTTCTCCTCCCGGAGGATGATACATAATTTCGGAAACGACAATATTTTGAGCACCTGTAACAGAGAAAACAGCTTCACAAATCGGACTCCACTCTACCGCTC
>JAOZNZ010000985.1 GCA_029933535.1 bacterium
CGAAGGGAAAGTTCTTCGTTAATTTTTTTATCATACTCAAATTCAACGCGGCGCATTTCAACGATCAACTGTTCCTTTTTAAGTTCAAGAGTCGGAAGGAAGCGTTGGAATCGTTTAAGATCGTCGCGTTGTTTTTTGAGCGAAGTTTTTGTAAGTTTAAGTTTAGCCATAATATTTAGACACGAATTTCACTAATTTTTCAACCACGAATGGACATAATGTAATAAGTTTTTAACCACTAATGAACACCAATGAACACGAATAATTAAATTTATTGTTTCGTTTTAGTTTCATTTTTTCCATGCTATTCAAAATATATAGATTTTTTTCTTTTTTTAAAATATGTTTTTTAAATTAGTGTCTATTCGTGTTCATTAGTGGTTAGAGTTTTTTGTGCTCTTCGTGGTTAAGTTTTCAATTCGTGGTTTATTTCGGCCAGAATTCATCTGTCATTGCCGATTTAATTCCCACCTCATTTTTTTCAAAACATTCTGCAAGAATTTCCCAGCAGGTGTCAAGAGCTTTTTCTAAAGGAATATTTACCGTTAAAGCCATTAACTTTTCTTCAAATAAATCACCGTATTTTAATAATTTTTTGTCCCAGTCACTCATCTGAAATCCCATAGACATCTTTTCCTGCGTCTCACGGCATTGAGCATAAAGCTGAATCATCGTGTTCATAATTGTTCGATGATCTTCACGGGTTTTATCATTAACCTGCTGTTTTAAACGGCTGAGCGAACCAAAAGGTTCAATTCTTCTGTTTTTAAGATAAAACTGGCCTTCAGTAATATATCCCGTGTTGTCAGGAATCGGATGAGTAACATCATCACCCGGCATTGTCGTAACGGCGAGAATTGTAATTGAGCCTGCGCCTTCAAAATCCACCGCTTTTTCATAACGGGACGCGAGCTGACTATATAAATCACCCGGATAACCACGATTTGACGGGACCTGTTCCATCGTAATCGCAATCTCTTTCATCGCATCCGCAAAGTTTGTCATATCGGTAAGAAGAACAAGCACGCGCTTACCTTCAAGAGCGAATTTTTCAGCTACAGCAAGACACATATCAGGAACAAGCTGACATTCAACAGTCGGATCGGCTGCGGTATGAACAAACATAACTGTTCTGACAAGCGCGCCGGCTTCATCGAAAGTATCTTTAAAATAAAGATAATCATCGTGTTTCAATCCCATCCCGCCAAAGA
>JAOZNZ010000315.1 GCA_029933535.1 bacterium
CCCATCCATTGAAAGAATCTCGCGAAATAGACATTTCCGACGCTATTTGTATCATCAAAAGTCACAAGGTGATGATATTCGTAATATTTTTCAGTTTCTACCATAGTACAAAGTATAGTATTTTAGCAAAAAATAGTCAAACACATTAAATATTTTACGATTTTACGATTTAATGATTTGATGATCGTTCAGTCGCTTTGCTTTTGTTACATTTTAGACGCTCGTAAATCCAAATTTTCAATTTGGATTTCATATTTAATACAAGGCGGCTAACTAAATGATCACTTTTAAAAAGTCCAGGCTATGCGTGGCATCCATAGATGATTTCATGTTTTCCGGTTTTGCACCTGCCTGAATCACAAGTTTTTTCACTTCATCAGCGGATCTATACCCAAGATGAAAATCCATAAACCATTCCATATGCGGACGGGTTGGATGTTTTGGATTAAAGCTTTCGGTATAAAAAGGAGTTCCCGGTTTTGCGTTTTTCAGTATTGAGCCGATTACATTAATGACTTCCTCGTCACGCAGAGCTTCAATAATTCCGACGGCGATACATACATCAGCTTCCGCGGCATATTCAGCTATTTTTTCCGCTGCATCATCACGCCGGAGGTCAATGCGATATGTATGTACTTCACTGTTTGAGTTTTCTAATTCTTTTTCAACATATTCAAGAGCCGCCGGTTCAATATCCACAGCGACTAATTCAATCTTTGTTTCCGGGAGTAATTTAACGAGCCGGCGTTCAATCGGCGCGGCGCCAATCCCGATATCGAAGATTTTGATAGTATTTTTTTTGAGAGGTTTCATAATCCTAACGATATCTTCAGCCACCCATTGGATTCTGTTTCTGCACGCTACCGAAGCCGGATATTCGAGTTGAGATCTATCGAAATGATATGCAATTCCCCTGCTTTGGCTTGTTTCCTGAACGAGTTTATCAAGCATAAGAAAGTCACCTGCATATCCGAATGGTTTATCGATAGCGTGTCTGAAGACATCAGAATCAAGAAGAAAAGGAGTAATATGCTCAATCAGTTCAGTTCTCATCTGATAAAGTTTTTCCGGTTCAACTTTTTCGCCGATAATAATAAGTTGATTAATAAGATTATCAACTACAGCACAGAATTGTTTGTGGTGTTCATCGGTGTCAGGAGAATTTGGATCATCAGCAAAAAGCGGTTCAAACTGCGTCATTTTTTCGGAAAAATCTTCGATTAAAGAATTGAACCTGTTCACCGGCGAATCAGAGTCTAAGCTCGAAATTTCAGTTTGTTTATTACCAAAAGAAATAGTAAGAGCAAACGGAATTGTATTTTCATTATCTAAATTAACCGTTGCGCAAAAATATTCCTGTGTCCCTTTGGCGTCAGCGTAAGAAAAAGAAAGCCATGGATCGCCAAGAGAAGCATTAAATCGTGGAAGTATTCTTTTTAAACCATTGGCTTTCTTCGCAGCTTCAATCAACGTCCAAACCCGCGTGGCCGAAACATCAAACGCTTCTTCTGTTTGAGCCGTAAGATTAAGCGCGAGTTTATAACCGTCATTATGTATCAAGCCGCGCCATGTTTCCGCATCCCGCGACTCAACCGGTTCAACATCGATTCCCGCCGGAACTTGTCCGATAAAAGCGAAGGAAGAATTCCTGCTATCAGCAATAGAAATATCGCATCCGTCGAAAAGCTTTTTAGCTTTATCATCAGCGTTAATTTTCAATTGTGGTTTTCCATCGTCATCATGAATCAAATCAATATTTTTAGGATTAATTTTCACACCATATTTTTCAGCAAAAGCAACCGCAGCGCGCCGAGTTGCAACGAGATTACAAAGTGCCGAATTTTTTCTTGGTTCGGGAATATTTCCAACAAGTTTATTAGTTTCGTCATCAGAAATTTCAGAAATTCCATTGAGGAGTTCTGAATGATTAACAGAAGTAATTGCCCATTTAGCGTCAGAAATTAATATATCGAGATCTTCTTCAGTTCTTTTCAAGGAAACCGGTTTTACGACGCGTATATTTGCTGTCACATTTTTTCTATCGGGAGTTTTAGTAACGACATTTTTAATATATTCAATTAGTTTTCCTTTTTCATCATAAACGGCAAGGTCTGAAATAATCCGGTCGCTTTTTTGAGTTTTTACTATCACGCGACAGGTCACTTTTTCTCCCGGTACAGGTTTATTACAGAAAGAAATTTCACCGATTTTTTCCGGTAAAGAACCTTCAGGAAGGATGAGCAGACCGGTTTGTAAAAAAGAATCACGAGCAGCGGGAGAATTAGTAATTATTTTTTTTGAGAATTTATCATCGAAATATTTTTCGTTTTCAGGAATAATAATTTCCGTTACACATTCATCCAGTTGCTCACGTTTTTTAATACCACAGATACGCCGGAATAATTTTCCCTGGAAAAGCGGTTTTGGGAATAGCGATTCCGGATTAACGTCAATTCTGTCTTTTATTTTAATGAAAGCCGGTATATCTTCGGGAATTTCCTGTATTTTATCAAAGAGAAATTCAGCTTCAACGTAATTGTTCTGAAAATTGTCTGCTTCGATTCTAATAACAATTTTAACATAATTATTATTATCTGCGAGAGCATAAATTCTAAGAACCACGCTATCATTTTCAGGAATAATAATCGCTTTTACAAAATCAATATTCCTGACAACCGAAATGTTATCGTTCACTAAGCACATTGTCGCAGCTTCTGCCATTGCTTCGATTGCCATAACGCCCGGGAGCATAGTTGTTCCTTCAAAGACATGTTCAGCGAGAAACAGATCAGAATCACGGTTTATAGAGATTTCAGAAATGAGTTCAATTCCCGGAGCATATCTTAAAATTTTACTTGTAAAACGCGGACGTTGAGCAGGCAGTGGTGCAAAGATATCATTTTCGATCTGAGGTCCCAATCTGCCGGTAACAATAAAGGTAGAAGTATCAGCTGCTCCGTCACAAACTTTCAGATAAGCATTAACACCATCTTCAGTACTCATTGCGTTTATACCGCTTGCTTTCAACGATTTAACAGCGCCGAGTTTCTGTCCCAGACCTGTTTCCGCCCAGACAGAATATCCAAGAGAAGCGCAATGAATTTCCGGGTTATTATTTTTAATTTCTGAAAGTGCGCCATCGATCCATGCGTTAGCTAAAGTATAATCGGTTTGACCTCTCATACCTGTTTTACCGAGTACTGAAGAAATAACGTGTAAAGCCTTTAATTGATTTAAAGGGATTACATTAACTAAGTTATACATTCCGCGAGCTTTAATATTAATGGTCTGGAAAAAATCTTCTTCAGCCATGTTCTCAAAAAGTGTGAGTTTACTGATTCCGGCGCCATGAAGAATAGCGGTAATTTTGCCCATTGTTTTTTCGGCATCTTCAACAGCTTTTTTCATTTCCGAAAGAACAGTAACATCACACTGGACGTATTTGTAAACGATACCGTCATCATCAAGAATTTTGAAATGTTCAATCATCTCATCATTTCCCGGTAAAGCTGAACGACCGGTAAGCAAAAGTTTAACGCCTGTTTTCAATGCAAGACCCCGGGCCATTTCAAAAGTAATACCTTTAGCTCCGCCGGTAGCGATGAGGACATCATTTTCGTTCAATATCAGCGCGCCTTTATCAGAAAGCGAAAGTTTTTTTGCGACATCAGTCACACGCGTACCGGAAGAATCATATTTATAAAAAACCCTGCTGCCGGTAGTTTGTATTTCTTTTTCGATTATATTCGCCCACTGTTCGGGGCTCCATTCAGAAGGCAGAGCAAGCCATTTTGTTTGAGCTGCAGAATGTTCAAGACGAATAGATTTCATAAAAGCTTTTCCTGCATCAGCGGAGTCATCATTTTTTTGGCTATCCGGACGAGGTCTTGCTACAAGGCACCGGAGATGTTTCCAGGAAGCATCTCTTTCATTACCGATCCATCTGAAGACATTAAAGAGAGTCATTGAGACATTGTGAATATTGGAATCGAATTCTTTTTCTGTATATTCAAAAGGATTTTTATTATTTTCCGGAAGGATTAAAATAAGAACGGAAAAATCATCAGGAGAATTTTTAATTTCTGAGATTGAGTCAGGAGAAACAACAGTAGGATTCAGCCCTTTTCTCTCAAATCGTTTTTTCGCAGCAGTAACGCGCGGATCATCTTTATCGCCAACAATCAGTGCCACGCCTATTTTTGGGAATGGAATATAAGTTTCTTCACTCAGCGGCATATTCATCTGTTCGATCTGAAATGTGCCAATCCAGTCATCAATACCCGAAATATCAGATTGAGATAATGAAGAATCCGTATTTGAATCTTCCTGATCATCCTGTTCAGCTTTAAAATCAGTTTGAATCAGATTAATTAATTTATCAAGCTGAGCATTTGCAAAAGCCGAAGGATCAGCAGGAGCTTTTCTGTTCAGTTTTTTACAAATCATAAAAACAAGTTCACCGACTTTAATTGAATCAAGATTAAGATCGTCACGCAATTTCATTTCAGGAGAAACTGAAGATTTAGGGAATCCGGTACGTTGAACTATCCACTCGATTGCGAAATCAGTAATATTCTGATCGACATTTTCATCAGACTCATTTATTTTATTGGATTTTTCAATTTTGCGTGGTGATTTTGCCCGAACGTTATCACCTGAAAGACTTTCAAGATTAAGGCCAAGAATTTCAGAAGAAATTTCTACAGGACGTTCACATGGATTAACGATAAATACAGG
>JAOZNZ010000316.1 GCA_029933535.1 bacterium
ATTTTTAATTAATTGCAACAAAGATTGCAGACCGTAAATAATCCCTGATTTATCAATGGCATGCAGCGTTATTGGATTCCCTTTTTTTGCGACAATTTCGTATCCCTGACATTTAATTTTTTTATGTCCTGCGGAAATATCCATTAAAACATTTTTATGAATATTTGTGGAAGAAATAATTTTTAATTTCTTTTTGAAGAACTTTTGAATTTCATTTCTGAACAAAGATACTTCTTTAAAAACAGATGGGGAATCTATTCTTATAATGTTAAGATTTGCTGTTGAATATAAAGTTTTTGCAAACTTGCTTTTTCTGGGTTTTGGGAAAATATAATTTTTCATTTTTTTCATTTTTTTGACACGGATTACATATTCCCCCTTTTATAAAGGGGGTTAGGGGGATTTAATAACACAGATTTTTAATATAATTCTGTTTTATAGTTTTATTATTTGAAGTCGAATTCGACCCCTTTACTTTTATTTTTTTTATTAGCCACTAAGACTCTAAGACACTAAGAATTCATATTCAATTTCTTTTGTTAATATAATATCTTATTTTTGAGTTTTTCTTTCAATTGCTTGCCGAGAAGTGTTAAACGATATTTTTGGGTTGGGCTTTTAGGTGAATCAGGTTCAGTCATTTCAATATAATTATTGTGTAATGTAGGAATTAGATAAGTTTTACGAAAATGTTCCGCATTTTTTAATCTAAGTTTTTTCTGAATATCCTGACGCGACATCTCTTTTTTAAGAACCTTTAGCAACTTTTTTACTTCCATAGTTACTTCCGTGGTTACTTCCGTGGTTACTTCCGTGGTTACTTTCGTGGCAAAGAAGGTAAGAACTACATTTTTGTTTTCGTCCTCTTTCCATTCAGGGGAAATATTCCTGCTTTTTTTGCATTGTTTTTCATAATTCAAAGTCCTCTAGATTAAGTAATTTTACTTGCTCGTAATCTGCGATTTCAAATTCTGTAATAAATATAATACTTTTTTGCTAATTGAGTGTCAAGTGCCGTGCCCACCTCGGCGCGTCTTCGACCGGGGTTGATAACTGACAGGCACAGCTGAGGAAATTCACTCGCGCGAATGTAATTTCCGTGTGTTTGCAAGTTAATTATTTGCTAAGTAAACTGCCTGTGTATTAAATGATGAACATGAGTACAGTGTTACTTCGTTGCTGTCACTAATTGTTCTGTCAAAAAAATTACTGTTTTGGTTTCGCTTCAACTATCACTCCGCCAAGCATGCCTTTTTGAATTGATTCCAATAAACCACCATATAATCTACAAACAGTCTCCATGGCATCTTCTCCACCAATTTCTATTATTTCTTTATGCTTCTGATGCACCTTGGTCATAAATTGAGAGTACCACTGCTCGTATTTAAGAGTAATATCTGTTGTTTTTGATAGAGACCATCCCGCTTTACCCATCATATTTTCAAAATGTCCATTCTTTAAAGGATGAGGTAAAAAAGGAGCTCCCGCCTCTATGATTGGTTCCTTAAAGTAGTCTCCAAGATCAATGTAATCAAAAATATGAAGAGTTGAGGATGCTTTGGCAACTTTTCTCAATGATTCTAATGCTGCAAGCTGATTATCAAAGGCGTAAAAAGAGTTAAATAAATATAATAAATCAAACTTACGTTCGATAGATTTCGAAATATCAACAATGTTACATGCAAAAAAATCAAGCGATGCATATTGTTGATTTGCATAGTGAATTGACTCTGAATCAATATCAACACCAACTACATTTCCCCATCCGTGAGTGTGTAAATAATGGGCAGTACCGCCACGACCGCAACCAATATCTAACATCAATCTGTTTTTATCTTTTGGAATATTCCGGAATGTTAGTTCTATAGCTTCTTCCTCTCCGGGATGGGCATAATTCCCATTGCGAATGATAGAAAGAATTTTCTTACCAATGAATGAATTCATTCTCATAGAAATATCCTTTTGAACAGTTCTAACATTTAATTTATATAATAAAATTAAAAGAGTCTCTCGCAAAGGCGCAAAGCTCGCAAAAAATACATTTTTATATATAATATTAAAACAAAAAAATACTAATCATTTTGATATTAATTGTTTTGACATAATAATCTTAATAATTTAATTATTCTGTTATGAAAATTAATCGTTCTGCTGTAAATCATTTTGCGTTAAAAGATTAATAAACTTCGAAATAACTTCCGGTAGTTCAAACGTCGCATTTTCCGGTACGGTGACAATTCTTTTGTATTCATCTTCACCAATTTTATTTTTTATTTCATTCTCACTTTCCGTGATCATAAATGTTGCTTTATCAGGTGTTGACATCTCCGGATGCGGCTGCACACCATAACAGACAGCATCATTTTCACACACAATTTTATAAGCGTGAATAAAATCATTGTGTGTCGCGATGATGGATGAAGATTTCACTTCCGGTGACTGTGGTAATTGATGAACATGATCATCATGTGAATGAGCGCCAAAAAAGATTTCTGACAGACAGCCGAAAACAGGATCAGTTTTCCCATCTTCTGTAAGTGAATGTTCAAGATAACCGAATTCGGTTTGATCTAAACGACCTATTTCTCCACCTTTTAATAAAGCAAGGATTTGCGCTCCGAAACATATACCGAATACAGGTTTTTTATAATCCAGAAGTTTTTTGAACGTTTTATGAAGATGAAAATAATTTTCATACTCAAAAATATTTTTTCCCAGCATCTCCTGAAAAGAAAATGCCGATAAACTCGACCCGGTAAGAATTAAAGAATCGAATTCATCGAATGAGAAATTATTTTTAAATTCTCTAAAATTAAGAAAACTATATTTCATACTGCCGGGAATTAGTTCTGCAATACTGTTTAACGATGCTGAAACAACAGGGGAGGTATCAGGATTAAAATCAATAATTCCTATTTTCATAATTTTTTTAGACACGGATATAATTGAGCTTGAAAGCTCAATTATGGTATAGGATTTCACTCTTTCCATTTTATTATTACTTTTTAATTCCCCCTTTTTTAAAGGGGGTTAGGGGGATTTAATAACACTTATTTTATATACATTTTTTCATTTTACAAATTATGCCGATTGAAACTGCTAAAACTCAAAGCAAGGATGCTTTGATTACTTTTATAATTCCTGCTAACCAGCCCGCTACGGCACCAATTATCAAAAATGTTATTAATCCTATTATACCCATATTTCACCTCACTTATTTGCCGTGCCCGGGTTGATAATTCACAGGCACGGCTGAGAAAATTATCCCGTGTACCAGAGCCACGGGAAAATTTAAAATTAAAATTTAAATTGAACCGCTATTAATATTAATCATTTCATAAATATAATACTTTTTTATTGTTTGAGTGTCAAGCAGGGCCGTGACGGGGTAGATAACTGTCAGGCACGGCTGAGGAAATTTGCTTACGCAAATTTAATTTCCTGCTTTATTCCTACGATTTTATTACTGTTTTTAAATTCCCCCTTTTCTAAAGGGGGTGGGGGGATTTGGGGGTCAGGCACCTATTAACTATTAGCTAATAGGGGGTCAGGCACCTATTAACTTATTCGCGGTACTTGTATGGTTCAGCCCAGAATAGATGAATCACTTTCTTCCCTCCGCTTTGCCAAGTCCTATAACTCTTCTCAAACGAGATACGTGACGGTATTGGGTGGCTCATTTCATTAATATGCCCCGGTAAAATGATTTTTGGTCTTAAACCTTTAATAATTCGGTTGGGTTTTTGAGTCCATGTATTCACCATTAAAATGTCGATGTTCACCTTTTTATATAGTTTATCAAGCCACTTGAAATCATCTTTCCAACTCTGGTCGCCGGAATGAGCTACTGTAATTCTGTTTGGAAATGTTACCACTGTAAAATTATTATCAACTGCTGTATCAGCTGAGGTGGCCTGGTGACCCGGATAAATCCGTAATAATATATTTGTATTTGCTTTGGGCACATTAAATATTATTTTTTTACCATTGGGTGTCAAATGTGTTACTTTGTCATAAAAATCTTCATTTGTAAATACGTCCGGAGTGGCAATTACCGGTTTGTTTTGAGATAAGAACTCTCCGGCAACAAATGAATCCGCATGATCGCCATGTATGTGACTAACGAAGAGAATGTCACATAAGTCCACTAATTTTTTAGTTATATGCAGACTATCATCGCTATATTTTCTCAGGCAGTAAGGCAATTTGATCAAATCGAATGCCACAGTAATTTCTTTTGTTTTAACAATATAAGACAAATTATAAATATTCCAAATTACCATCCCTTTTTCAACTTTAGTTTCTTTGATACTGTCAAGTGCTTTCTTATATCTGTTAAGAAACATACTCTTCAGTCTATCATCGAAAGGGGCTGGGCATTGAATCAGTGTATCAATCAGGAACAAAGCATTTTTTCTTTTGGAAGAATGATAACCCGGTTTTGTATTATCAAAATATGCCTCCAACATTTCGGTATAAAAAACATTCTGTGTTTTAGAATTCTTCAAATCGTTCAAACTAACAGATTGCTCTTTCCCAAAAATTTCTAATGGGAACAGCATGATACCCACGATACCCATGAGACAAATATAACATTTATTTATTTTGATTTTCATAAGTTTATTGTACTCTTTTATTGATTTATAATCAATATTGCCCGCATTCACGATTGAGGGGGTCAGGCACCTATTAACTATTAGCTAATAGGGGGTCAGGCACCTATTAACT
>JAOZNZ010000317.1 GCA_029933535.1 bacterium
TCGAACAGAAGCGACAATTGTTAAAACAAACATTCCGGCAATAAGGGCATATAATCTTGATGTTCCTGTTAAAAATAATTGACCTGTAGCCCAAATGAAAAGAAAGAGACCAATTAAAACAGCAGAAAGTAATAGCGGTTTATCCTTAATATGCCAACCACTTATCGATAAGGCGTTTCCGTCAACTCTTTTTGCGACAAATTCGGGAAGAATATAAGCTGTCAAACAACAAAAGATGCTGATTGCCGCGCCGAAGAAGATAAATTGCAGGCACTGCTTAGTAAATTTGTTCCGCTGAACAAATTTATGGGTATTAAGGGTTAAGGAAATTAAAAGTAGTGGGGTTATACAAATATAATATCTTGAGAACAAAGAAATCGCATTATATTTTTCAGAAATATAAATAACATACAAACTTGTTGTTATCCATAATATTATTGTCATTGAAACAGATAGAATAACAAAAATTCTTTGCTTTTCCGAAAATTTACGCAAACTAAAAACAGATTTTATCAGTATTAAAAAAGAAAGCAGGCCGGAAATCCATCCTAACATTAAAAATTGTGCAGTTAATGCCTTCCAATTATGCAGCACATCATTAAGATTTATAGAAAAAAGTTTAAAATAATGAGCCGGAATTAATTCTTTTCTATTGAAAATAATAAATATTGAAATGAGTGCAAATATCCCTATCGATAGAAAAAGAACAAGTTTTTTTCTTTCTTTTTTGTTAAAAAAGATTTCAACGAAAAGCGTCGCAAAAAATGCGGGAATAATTATTATTACCTGTTGTTTTGTAAAAAAAGCGAGTGAGAAAAATATAAAAACGGCAATTGCGGACAAAAATTTCTTTTTGCATAAAAATTGCCAGGTGAAATAAAACGTCCAAAGAAAAAATAATAAAAACAGACTTTCCGGCATGGCAATATTAGCATAAAGCCGCGCTGGCATAATTAAAAAAGCAATTGCAATTAATAAAGCACTTTTTATATTAAAATTTGTTTTCCGCTTTTCATTTAATTTATAAGTTATTAAAAAAACAGGTATGGCTGACAGAACATAAACAACGTGATTAAATATTTGTATTGCACGAAAGGAAGTTGTAAATTGTCTGAAAGAAAAAAACGGTGATATAATAATTGCATATAATGTTCGTGAAGTATGCAACTGATTACCTTCATAAATAAATGCGCGATATTTATGGAATGATTGCGCAAGTTCAATGTAAAACTTTTCATCAAAGAAAATATAAGGGTATTGAACCTTGCAGAACAAATACATAAATACCGGTACTGAAATGGCTGAACATAACAGCAGCAAAAAGAAAGTAATTTTATGATTAATAATCATTAATTTTATTGTTGAATATTAATATCTTGAAATAAAGAAATTAAATGTCCAGGGGTCGGCTGATGCAGGTTCAATGTTTACTGTGAACGATTCATTTTCCGGCTCAACCCAATATTGATAAAAACCTTCTGAATGTGGGCTTTGCGGTGTTATAACAATTAAAGTGTTTGGTGTGATATATGGGAAATTATTTATGTCTACAGAATCAACTCCACTTGCTATTGTCACCCTGTTGCACTGCATTACATTAAATTGCAATGCGCCATTAATATTCATGACTTGATTTTTATTTATGTATACACAAGATTTTCCGTCAGATTCTTGAATTGTTTTAGCTTCAGTTGCCGAAACATCCGATTTTGCAACATTACTTGAAACACAGGAAACCAGGGTGAGTAAATATGAAGAATAAAAAATTGCTAAAAGTAAAACTTTTTTGCTCATGATAACACCTCGCGAATTATAATTATTTAACAAACGACATTAGTTATTTTTTTTGTGATGAGAAATTAAGGTTAAGATTTATATGAATTATTTCTATTTCTTCATCATCAAAAATTATTATATCAACATTTGTAACAATTGTAAACGGTGCGGGTAATCAATCTCGGCTACAGCATTGTTTTAAGAAAGATTGATAGTTCTTATAACACAGGAGACACCCGATTTTTTTATTTACGTCGCGCGGACGTCCCCGTCCGCGAACTTGCAACCGTTTATTTTCACGCATATGTATTTTCCTGGTTCGCGCAGCAGGAGCTACGCGCAACGTTTATTTAAAGATTAATTTATGCAATTTGAGTAGTTTTTAAGAAACAACTAAATTGCCTATGTTAAGCTACTTACAAAAAATAGGGTATCTCCTGTTATAACAAAATTCACATAATTCTGATATAATATTAATTTGAAAGGGAAAAATTAACTTTAATCTAATAATTTAACGGAGAGAAAAATGGGGAAAATTATACTGTTAGTTTTAATAACTATAATGATGATCACCTCAACCGGATACGCAGCTTTGACCATCGCAGAAGCTCGCGCTCTGGGTGATGGAACTCCGGTAGAAATCGGGCCGGTTTATATTTCTACTACAAATGACCTTGGAGGAAGCTGGTATAATATTTTTGCCCAGGATGAAAGCGGCGGAATTCAACTCTCAGGTCCATTGCCTGTTATACCGAATTTAATAATTTCAAATAATCTTGTTCCGGGATCGTGTATTACTATCTCCGGCACCAATGATTTTTATGCAAATGCTTACGAAATTATTTATATAAGTGTTGTAAATAATTATGGTGTCTCAAATGTTCCGGCGGCAATTCCAATTGATATTGACACTCTTGCAACTCCTGCGCCCGCACTTTCTCTTGAATCTTTAGAAGGTAAATTAGTTGTGATAACAGATGTTGACTTTCAGGAATCCGGTACTTTTGCGGGAAAAACAACTTATACCATTGGAAAAAATGGAACTAACGGAAATGTTCGAATACAAGATCCAAATGACCCTCTCATCGGAAAGGCAATTCCTTCCGGCAGTGATGTTACAATAACCGGAATTTTTAGCGTTTTCTATTCTGGATACCAAATTCTACCGCTTGCTGTTAATGGTCCTGCCACCGATCCTTATCTGTTGATTGAGCCAGTCTCGAATCTGAATTTTGGGATTGTATATCCTGGCTATAAAAGAACATTACAACTGAATGTGAGAAATGGTGGTGAATTATCAAACTTGCTTGTCACAGGTTTTTCTGCTGCATCAGGTGATACAGCGAAATTTTCACCAATTTCAATTCCTGATTTCACTCTTGCTCCGCGCAAAGAAACAAACTTCAATTTTATTTATACGCCGGGAAATGTGGCCGGTATTGCTAATTCAGTAATGGATCAGTTCAATACCAGTGATCCGTCAAATCAAACAGTCAATATTGAAATGTTTGGCGAATCATCTGCTACTCCGCCACCTGTTCCTGCTGTTTGGATTAATGAAGTTGGCGCAAATGATCCTGGAGATGATGACGAAGAATTTATTGAACTTTGCGGAGCTGCCGGCACAGATATTACAGGTTGGAAAATTCAACTGCTTGCCGGTTATAACGGAAGTAATTATTATGAATTTACAATTGGTTCGGAAATTGGGAATTTTACTTTCGCGTATGAAAACGAAGGTTATGGTTTTTATGTTCTCGCAGGTAGTTCTTCTCCGGATGTTCCAAATACTGATGAAACAATGGCAAGTGCTATTAGACACTCCGGCGAAAATTATGCTGTTCGGATAACAAAAGCTGATGGAGCTCAAATTCATTTCTTTGCCTATAACAGTAAATCTGCTATTAATTATGAATATGGTTTGCCTAATGATTTAACACCTATTGAAGATTCTACCTTGCCAGGTAATACTCTTTCAAAAACAGGCAAGGGGATGAAAGAACCTGATTTCGATTGGGAAATTGCTATTCAGAGTCCCGGAGAAATTAATAATGATCAAATACTTCCTGAACCATTAAGTATATGGTTGATAATTTTTGGATTTACGGCATTACTTAAAATCCGTAAATAAAACAAAAAAACAAAATGAACTTAATTTTGGTATAATAGAAACATGAACATAAAAATTAACTTTAATATAATAAATTAACGGAGAAAAAAATGAAGAAAATTGTACTACTAATTGTTCTAACCACTATCATGTTCGCTGTAAACGGTTATGCAGCTTTAACCGTCGCAGAAGCTCGTGCTCTAGGTGATGGCCCTCCGGTAGAAATTGGGCCAGTCATTATCTCTACAACCAATGATTTGGGTGGAAGTGGCTATAGTATTTTTGCTCAAGATGAAAGTGGCGGAATTCAACTTTATGGTCCCGCTTATATAATGCCTGATTTTATTATAGATAATAATCTTGTTCCGGGCTCTTGTGTTATTCTTTCCGGCACCAACACTTTTTATGCAAATGCTTATGAACTTTCTTACGTTGGTATGGTAAATAATTACGGTGTTTCTAATGTTCCAGCAGTAATTTCAATTGATATTGATACTCTTGCAACTCCTGCCCCTGACCCGGCACTTGAATCTTTAGAAGGAAAGTTAGTTGTGATTAACGGCATTGATTTTCAGGAATCCGGTACTTTTTCAGGAGGAACAACTTATACCATCTGGAAAAACGGGACAAATGGTGATGTACGTATACAGGACAACCTTGACCCTCTCGTTGGAGCAGCAATTCCTTACGGAACGAATATAACAATAACCGGAATTTTCACACCGTATTATGGGAATTATCAAATTCTTCCGCTTGAAATTATTGGACCGACCCGTGACCCATATCTTTGGCTTGTACCGTATCCGGAATTGAATTTCGGAATTG
>JAOZNZ010000318.1 GCA_029933535.1 bacterium
CGAACACCGAACACCGAACACCGAACACCGAACACCGAACACCCAAGGATGAAGCGAATACTAAATTCATCCCGATTGATCGGGATGAATTTCCTGACCTCTGACCTCTGAACACTGACCTCTGACACCTGAATACTGACACCTGGTAAACCATGGCTTACGTATTAAAAGATGAACATAATCTTTCCAACTGGCTGAATTCACTTACGCATGAATCTGATGTACTAAAATATGTGATGTTGATAGAGGTTATTCTTGCTGTATTATTCATAATTGCCGGTTTCATAATTTTTATTACAAAAGATTCTTACGGATTTCTTATTATTGCCGGAGTGCTAACTTTTTTTGCCGGGGGACATTGGGTAAAACAATACGAAAATTATAAAAATTCCGGATTTATAAAGCGTGGTCGCGAAGGAGAAATCAAAAATTCAGATAGACTCGAACGCGGTCTTGACGATGATTATTATATTATAAATGATATTGACCTTTCGATAGGAAAAAAGAAATCACAAATTGATCATATTGTTTTAGGACCAAACGGGATTTTTGTAATTGAAACAAAAAATTGGCGCGGGAAATTGATTGGAAATGAAACGGATTCTGTATGGACACAAGTCAAAGAAGATAAGAACGGTAATACAATAGAAATAAAACTTGGGAATCCGATTGTTCAAAATCTTCGTCATGTGCAAACAACTAAATCTGTTCTTGAAGCCAATGGAATTAACAGTGATGATGTTTTTTCTGTTGTAGTAGTTAATAATGATAATCGGGATATTCGCACTACAACACCTGTTCTTTTACCCGGAGAGATGGTTGAAAACATAAAATGGACAAAATCATCCTGTGAATACTCCCCCAAAGACATTTCAAAAATAATTGAAGTAATCCTTCCGGACTATAGAAATTAACGATTGATACTTTAATTAAAGGCTGCCCGAAAAGGGCGGTACATTTTTTGCGACAAACGACACAAAGTAATTCCCGTTGTAGAGACGCACGGACGTGCGTCTTATGTAGAGCAGATTCTCGTAAATCAAAAAAACAGGTGTTAGTTTTAATAATTTATAAAATGTTTCGTAAAAATGGGTTTCGCAAGACGCACGTCCGTGCGCCTCTACGTCAAAGTGCGTCATTTTACCCTTTTCGAGTAAACCCTAATTAGTCACAAGTTTGCATAAAATATTATGCCTGAAAGGCAAATTCAACTGTTTTTTTGGGGATTAATAATTCCGTCTTCCATTTCGTAAATTGAATCAAATACATCGAGGGCACGTTGATCATGGGTAACAACAATAACTGCTGTTCCATGCTTGCGGGAGAGATCGCGGAATAGTTCCATAACCTTTCTACCTAAATGACTGTCCAAAGCGGCAGTTGGTTCATCCGCAAGTATAACAGCAGGCTGGTTAGCAAGAGCGCGACTAATTGCGACACGCTGCTGCTGCCCACCGGACAGCATTGCGGGATAATTATCTGCCCGTTCTTTCATTCCCAATTCGCTTAAGAGTTCCAAAGAACGTTTGCGCGAGATTTTTGGGTTGCAGCCATTAATTTCCAAAGCGATCTGAACATTTTCCCTTGCGGTAAGAAAAGGAATCAGGTTAGATTTTTGGAACACGAAACCAAGATGTTTTCTTCTGAATTTTTTCAGATCCACCATTGGCTGAGGACCATCTAATACTAAATTACCGCTTATTTTAATCCGCCCGATTGTCGGGGGATTAATTAGCCCAATTGCAGTAAGGAATGTTGATTTACCTGCACCACTGGGACCAAGAAGGGCTACTATTTCACCATAAGCGACATTCATAGATGCGTGCTGCATAGCGATGACTTCGGTATTACCGCTGCCATATATTTTTTTCAAACCTTCTGCTTGAATTGCAAATTTATCTGTCATGATTTAATCAATTTAATGCTTCATTAGGTTCTACTTTCATCGCCTTCCAAATTCCAAGGAAGCTTGAAGCGACTGAAATAACGACTACAATAATTGCCAGTTGAAAAAGATCATCGCCTGACAAGATGACTCTTCTTGGGAAGCGTGGGAATATTTTTTGTCCCAGAGAATATGCTATTCCATAACCCAGGAATCCTAAAATAAGAGCTTGCTGCAGGATAAGTTTTAAGGTTATCCAATTTGGAGCGCCAATAAGTTTCAATAGAGCGATACTGTGAATTTTATCTAACGTTAATGTATAAAGAATCAGCGCCATGATAATGGCGGAAATAATTGTAAGGAGCACACGAAAAAGTCCGATCTGTTTTTTTGCTTTTTCTACCGATCCCTTTAACAAAAATTCCATTTCATCTTTATTTGTATACGCAGAAACATCTCCCCAGCCTTCAATAGTATCCATAACGTATTTTTGATTCGCACCGGGATTAAGTTTTAGTATAACGGCACTCACTTGCGGTTTGGCCAGTCCGGGCAATTGAGAAGATTCCTGAGAAATAAAATCAATTAAGCCTGGTTGTTTTAAGCCACGATCACTTTTTTCTACACGTGCCACGCGTGCCATTTTTTCGAGTCGGGATGCTTCTCCCGGTTTATCGAATTGTATATTCAGAGCATCTTGTACGGTAAAGAAACCTATTCCATCCCCGCCTGAGCTAATCATGCTTGAAGTAACCCCCACAACGGAATAAGTATTTTTTCCTAATGTGATTTTTTCACCAAGCCGCAATCCCAATGATTTATCAGCGATCATTTCGTAATGATTTTGGTTCAACTTCCGACCTGCAATCAGAGGGATCCACTCGCCTTTATCTATTGGCCAGTCGAGCCCTACAACAGTCATGCGCAAGCGTTTGCCATTATTTTCGCGTTGGATTGTGTGTTGAACAAAATTCCTGGCAGTTACAACACCCGGGATAGCCAGAGTTCTATGGATGAGGTTCTGAGGCACGCGTGAAAGTTCCGCAAAAGGTCCACGCGTATTGTGTTGTACGACCCATATATCGGAGTTGATATTGTTAATAAGCAAGGTGGCATCTTCGATAATACCCCTGTATATTCCGGCCATTCCCATGACAATCATAAGGAGCATTCCTATTCCGATAGAGGTCAAAGCAAATCGGCCAAGATTATGCCGGATATCTTTAATAGCAAGATTCATTTAACAAATATCCTGGTTTTGTCTTTTAACTTATTTTTTAAATTTACCGGATTCAGGACACTGTCTTCTTTATTCAGTCCCTCGGTAATTTCAATATAATTCCCGCTATTCAATCCTGTTTTGACATTTTGCCACGACGCGTTTCCATTATTTTCAACAAAGACTCCGGGCTTATTTTTTTGCCATTTTATATATTTTTCGGGAATTATAAAAACATTTTCCTTCTTCTCTGTTTCAATATATACTTCGGCACGCTGGCCTATTGCCCAGTTTACAGGTAATTTATTTACATTAACATCAACTATAAATTCTCGCGTTTCACTGTCAACTTTTATCGCTATACGAGCAACTTTGCCGGGATACGTATTTTCCGGTTCAGAACGGAAAACAACTTTAGCGGGTTGTCCAACTTTTACTTTTGCCAATTCAGTTTCGCCGACCCATGCTTTAATCCAAAGAACATTTGTAGAGACAAGAGAAAGGATAGAGCTTCCCGGAACGACAATATTTCCCGGATCGCGATCTCTTTTAGTAATTATTCCATCAAAAGGAGTACGTATTTGGCAATCATCCAATTGTTCTTTACGTAATTCCAATGTTTTTTTAGCTTCTACAATTTTGTTTTTTGCTTCGACAACAGATGCTTCTGCGTGGCTATATTTTGCTTTTGCCATTTCTAACGCTTCATCCGCTCTATCAAATTCTTCCTGACTGATAGTATTTTGAGCTATGAGTTTTTTAGAGCGTTCATGAGTTTTTTTAGCTTTATTTAGTATCGCTCCACTATATTCCAAATCTTTCATAAGTTTATTAACCGCTGATTCCACTGTTTCAAGATTTGCCATTGCAACTTTCATCTGTGACTTAAGCTGATCATCGTCAAGCGTTATCACCAATTGATTTGCGCTGACTTTGTCTCCCTGGTCAACCATAACATTTTCTATAAGGCCTGATATTTTTGAACTTATAATTGCTTTAACTTTTGCGTCTAAAGTTCCTGTTCCCATTACTTTATTAATAATTTCGCCTTGCATGACCTGATATTTTTCTACAGGAACAGGAGAAAATTTGAGCCAATAGACAGCAGCGACAAGCACTGCGATAAAGAGTAAAGGTTTAAGGCTTTTTTTAATTATTTTCCAAATATTTTTCATTGATGAACCCTTTTGAAATTATATAAATTAATAACTAGCACTAATATGGTATCATTTGCGTCTGCTTTTGTCAAGGATATGTAAGATGAACTTCAATTATTGCAACGCAAAAGGCGCAAGAGAAATTTAAAGTAAATTTTTTTTTATTAAAGGCGCTCAAATAGATTTATTAGCGATTCGAGTACGTTGTTTCGACCCGAAACAACTGGGTTACAAAAACAGGCTTTCGAAAATTTTGCATAAACTTTTTGATAAATAACCCACTTCGGGTCGAAGTGGGGTACTTCTTGGCAAAATCAAACTTTTTATGTCTTTGATTAAGGAATAATAAACCGTTAAAACGGTTATGTTTATCTTATTTACATGTTTCCCGCGACTACCCAGGCATACGCCGGGCGCTTTGCGAAGTCGTGGGCTGATATTTCTTATT
>JAOZNZ010000319.1 GCA_029933535.1 bacterium
CAAAATTTATTATTTGAATAATGAAAACAAAAATACATCCAAAATATAAAAAAATCGTGGCTCACTGCGCTTGCGGCGCTGAATACAATGTCGGCTCAACTGCAAAAGAAATCCACCTCGGAATTTGTGCGGCTTGCCATCCTTTCTTTACCGGTAAACAGAAGTATATCGATGCCGCAGGTCGCGTTGATAAATTCAACAAGCGTTACGCAAAGAAAGAAGAAGCGAAAAAATAATTCATCTTTTATAGTATGGACATCACAAATGTTAAGCAATACGAAGATGAACTTTCAGTTATAGAAACCAAGCTTTCATTGCCTGAAACCGCTTCAAATCCAAAAAAACTTCGCGAGTTGACTAAACGTCATTCGTATTTAAATCATATCGTTACTGCTGCTGCTAATCTTAAAAATAACCTTCAGCGAATTATTGAAGCTGAAGAACTTATTCATGACAGCACCAATGATGACGAAATGATCGAATTCGCGAAAGAAGAACTTGCAGAAGCAAAAGCCGATAATGAAAAATTGGATTTACAGCTTAAACAACTCCTGCTGCCTAAAAATCCCGAGGATGAAGCCGATACTATTATTGAATTGCGTGCCGGAACAGGTGGTGACGAAGCAGGATTGTTTGCCGCGGATTTATATAGAATGTATTTGCGGTACGCTGAATCAAAAGGTTGGAAAATTGATCCTATAACTACTAATTTAACGGATCAGGGCGGCGTTAAAGAAGTTATCTTCAGCGTCTCAGGCGAAAAAATTTATTCCTTCCTTAAATATGAAGCAGGCGTTCATCGCGTGCAAAGAGTCCCTGTTACGGAAACAAGCGGCAGAATTCATACTTCCGCAGCTTCTGTCGCAGTACTTCCTGAAGCAGAAAACGTCGAGATCGAAATAAACCCAAGCGATATTCGAATAGATGTCTTCCGATCATCGGGTCCGGGTGGTCAAAGTGTTAATACAACCGACTCGGCGATTCGACTGACCCACCATAAAACCGGTTTGATAGTAACTTGTCAGGATGAAAAGAGTCAACACAAAAACAAGGCGAAAGCAATGCGTGTTCTTAAGGCAAGACTGTTTGAAAAAGCACGTGATGATGTTAACGCCACTCGCTCAGAGCAGCGGAAATCAATGGTTGGATCGGGTGATAGAAGTGAAAAGATAAGGACGTATAATTTCCCTCAGAACCGTGTTACCGACCATAGGATTGGTTTGACTGTACACGCTCTTGAAGAAATTTTGGGAGGGAATCTCGATAGAATCATTATTCCGTTAATTGAGCATGATACTCAAGAACTTTTAAAGCAGCAATTTGGTCATGAAAACTAACATTTTAAAATTCTTATTATTATTATTTTTCTTTTCAGTTATATTATTCACAGGATGTAAAAAAACTGAAAATATTGATAAAATACCTCAGTCATATAAAACTCAAAAAATTAAAATCGTTACTAATGTCATAACTAAAACCGTTAAAATTTACCTGCCTGCTGAACCGGTTGAGGAAGAAGTAAAAGCTGATATTAAAAAAACGGTAAAGCCTATTTTATTAACATCCAATATTATTGCTTACGTTAATGGTTCACCTGTAAAATTAAGCCAGTTCGATGAAGTCTTTGCCAGTCGGAATCTCGAAAAGTTACCTTCATATCTCCGGAGAGAATATGACAAAAACAGAGGTAATTTTATTAAACAGCTCATTGATAATAAAACTTTCGAAGTAGCTGCAAACGAGGAATCTTTTTCAGACAGTCTGGATTTTAATGAAGAATTGGATGATGTGGTTAAGCAGGTTAAAATGAAATATTATTATAATAAATATATTACTGATAAAATTAATATTACTGAAAAAGAACAGAAAAAATATTATAAAAATAATATCTCTAATTATTCAACACCTGAAAAATTTAAAGTTCGACATATCCTGATCGCTGTTAAAAAAAATCCCCTGCCGGCGCAAATTTCTAACGCTTATAATAAAGCTGTGTTACTTCGAAGACGTGTGCTGGAGGGTGAATCATTCGCCGAAATAGCCGCTGCAGAATCCGATTGTCCGTCTCGCGCTAAAGGAGGTGACCTGGGCTTTTTCCAGAAAGGTCAAATGGTTCCTGAATTTGAGAAAGCAGCTTTGGCTCTAAATAAAAATGAAATTTCTGATGTCGTTAAAACCGAATTCGGATATCATATCATTCAACCAACTGATAGAATCATCTCAAGAAAACAATCCTTTGATGAAGTGAAAGACGGGATTAAACAGGAACTTTATTCCCAACGCGAGAAAGCTCTATATAATGACTTGCTGACAACACTTACTAATAAATACAAGGTTATTAAAAATGACAAAGTTATTAATCGCCTTACAGGTGAATTATAAAATAATTCTACTGTTCTCTTTGCTCGGAATATTCCCCCTTATCGCTTATAGCGCTAAATCAGAACAGGTTAGCCGCGTACTCGCAAAAGTCGGTAATGAAGTTATTACTACCGCGGAACTCGATCAGTTTCTTAAGCCGATGCTGGCAAAATACGGGCAGCAATATAATAAAAATGATTTTGATGATCTCACCAAACAAGCCCGCCAGGCAGCGTTAAAGCAATTCATAGAAAAAAAGCTACTGCTTCAGGAAGCGGAATCACTTGAGATTAATATTCCTGATATAGAAATTCAAAGAGAAATGGAAAGAATTCGTTCGCAATTTGCTTCCGACACTGAATTTGACAATTTTCTGGAAAAGAAAGATATAAGTATTGATGAATATAAAACACTTATCAAAGATGATTTAACAACGAAAGTTCTTGTTCATGAAAAGGTTACGAAAAAAATCCTTATCCTGCCATCCGAAATCCATGACTTCTATCAACTCCATATTAGCGAATTCCTTCAACCGGCACAGGTTCGTATGTATCAAATTCTTATTAAAAAGAAACCATCACCTGAAGCCGCGCTAAAACGTGCCGATAAAATTTTGCAGGAATTAAAACTCGGTGCTACTTTTCAGCAAATCGCCCGGCTGAGTTCGGAAGGTCCTAAAAAAAGTAATGGCGGTGATTGGGGAGTTGTAGAAAAAGGTTTTTTCGGTGACGAAATGAAAAACGTTGAAGACGCTGCCTTCAAGTTAAAACCGGGACATTTCAGCCGCATAATCGAAACAAAATACGGTTATCATATCGTCTATATTGATAGAAAACGTATAAGCAGAATTCTTACTGAACGTGAAGCTTACGACAGTATTAAACAAAAACTTTTTATGGAAAGATATACTGTCGCTCTCGATGATTATATAAACCACCTTAGCGGTAAAATCTATGTCGAAATCCTTCAGCCGGATTTGGAAATGGATTTCTCTTTCAAAAATGATAGCACTGAAGATTCTTCACTTATTCTTAACCCTGTTATAACTCCAAATATCAGCCCGACAATTGTTGTTACAGGTGAACAATCTGAAGTCGATTCTACAGGCGGTAAACCATGATAATTATGGGCATTGATCCCGGTACTCGTACCACTGGTTACGGAATCATTAATGAACAAAACGGTGCAATTTCATGCGTCGAATACGGCGCGGTTAAAAATTCCGCCAAACTATCCGTGTGGGATTGCCAATTGCGAATCTTTGACGGAATCTCTAAAATTATCGGTGAATATAATATCGATGCCGTAGCGGTGGAAAGTCAGTTCTTTTCAAAAAATCCTGACTCAACTATGAAAATTGGCGCGGCAAGAAGTGTTGCTCTCCTACCTGCAACCCGTGCAGGCTTAACTATAAACGAATATGCGCCGAAACGGATTAAAAAAGCTGTTGTAGGCACCGGTACAGCAACAAAATCCCAGATGCAGCTCATGATTCAAAAAATGCTTGGACTTACTGAAAAAATCGAACCCGAAGATGCGGCTGACGCACTTGGAATTGCAATCTGTCACCTGCATAATCATAAATTTATGGAGCGAATAAAATGATAATATTTCTTGAAGGTATTCTGGAAGAAAAACATCCCGCTAGAGCGGTTATTAATGCAGGCGGAATTGGTCATGAAATTATTATTACTCTTAATACTTATGAAGACCTGCCGTCAAAAGGTACTAAAGTAAGACTGCAAACTCATCACCATATCCGCGAGGACGCGGAAATATTATATGGCTTCAGCAATAATTCAGAACGTGACTTCTTTGTAACTCTGATCGGAATATCCGGCGTTGGTCCATCACTCGCAATCAACATTTTAAGTGGATTACCCCTTTACACTCTTCGCTCCGCAATTGCGAGTGAAGATGCAAAACGATTGTCTTCTATAAAAGGAATTGGCAAAAAAACCGCTGAAAGAATTATTGTGGAACTTAAAGATAAAATATCCATTCTTTCTGTCGCGGAAGAAAAATCTAAATCAGGTTCGCTTTCCTCTGAAGAACGCATTCTTAATGATGCTGTTCTGGCGCTTGTTGCTCTCGGATATCGTAATGCCGATGCATATACAGCTGTCAAACTTGTTCTTTCCGAAAGCGAAACCGATCTTCAGGTTGAAGAAATAGTCAGAGTAGCCCTTTCGTCAATTTAGGTCATGCCGAAGTTGATAATTAGCAGGCATGGCTGAGAAAATTGAAATTCTTTGAATTTAAATTTATAGTGTTATTTTATTCCTTCTTTACTATTTAATGATTTAACGATTTTATGATCTGGTGATTTAAAACAATAATATTT
>JAOZNZ010000986.1 GCA_029933535.1 bacterium
TTAAAACTGATTATAATCTCCCCGGCTGTCCGCCGGATGCTGATGCTATTTGGTTCCTGCTTACAGAACTTCTTGCGGGCCGGGTACCTGAACCTACTGAAATTCCGTATAAGGATTTTAAATTTGATTAATTGTGGAAATTACATACATAACAGCTGAAGTGAAGAATAAAAGCAAGAAATGCTTCGTTAAATTTCTCGTTGACAGTGGAGCTACTTATTCTGTTTTGCCTGAAAATGTGTGGAATGACCTTAAACTTAAACCTAAAAGAGAAGTTGTACTTACTCTCGCAGATGGAGAGGAAATTAAAAGAGATGTTTCTGAATGTTTCATCTCAATGTCGCAAGGCGAAGGACATTCGCCTGTGATTCTCGGAAAAGATGATGACAAACCTTTGCTTGGAGCGGTAACTTTGGAAAATCTCGGATTAGTGCTTAATCCGCTTAACAGGACACTAAAACCGATGAAGATGCTTTTAGCATAAGCAATTTGCTTTTAATATGAATAAACGGTATAATGGTATTCGAATAACAGAATAGGACGAACACTCCTAATGAAATAACATGTACTCATGGTCATATTCAACAGTAAAATGAGCAATGGAAAAGTTCGGAATTTACATCTTATTTTGTGATGACCAATGAGTACATTGTTACTTCGTTAGGAATATTTCTTGTTGATTATTGAATATTGGAATATACGAACTACTAACTACTAACTACTAACTTAAATTAAAAATCCCCCTCCCCTTTAGGAAAGGGGGAATAAATCTACCCCGGCATACTCGGGGCGCTAACGCGAAACGAAATAACGTGTATTATCACGTTCAATCTAAAATCATAAATCTAAAATCTAAAATCTAAAATATACTAATGCTATGTCAAAAAAAATTGAAATAAATCCGGTTACAAGAGTTGAAGGTCACGGAAAAGTGACAATCCATCTCGATGATAACGGTGCTGTCGAAGACGCACGTCTTCATATTGTAGAATTCCGCGGCTTTGAAAAATTTGTCCAGGGGCGACCTTTCTGGGAAATGCCTACTCTTTCACAGCGTATGTGTGGAATTTGTCCGGTTAGCCATCATCTTGCCGCTGCAAAAACCTGTGATGCCATTTTTAGTTCTCAAGTACCGGCAGGTGCTGATAAAATCAGAAGAATGATGCACACTGGTCAGGTTCTACAATCTCACGCACTGC
>JAOZNZ010000320.1 GCA_029933535.1 bacterium
GCTTTTCAATTCAACTCTCACAGGCAGAATCTGTTAACCCAAAAATAAAGCTGGTAAAAGCCGCTTCTTTAGCAACAGAAGGAATAACTTTTGCTAATGTCGCTTTCCCGGATGGAGCAGATATAGTTTGTTATGACCGGAATCCCGTCATTTACGGCGAGAATATTTATGCTACTGATTTTATCCGTATGTCGAATTTCTGGCGGTGTTTTTATGGCGGCTGGTTAACTAATGGACAGCTCAATGACTGTATTTACATTTCCGACAGCGAAACTTTGGATTTAACGGGCCCGTGGTCAAAACCTAAATCCCGTCTCACACAAGGTCCTTATGTTCATATCAATGATCCTTCAGTAGTTCTTCACGACGGTATTTGGTATATGATTTATTCAATAGCAGGTACAAATAGCGATGACTCACTTCATTATTCAACTTCCCCCGATGGAATTAACTGGATACCTTCCGTTGCAACAAATTCAACGCGATTGAATATCAGCGATCCTCTTGGCATAGCAGACGCTGAAATAACCGATGTCGCTCGTCCGGCATTAGTATTTGCTCCCGATTGTGTAAAGATTTGGTTCGATGGTTTTTTGACTAATAATTTACAGTCGCAATTTGAAGTTTATCTCGCTGAAGCACCATATTCGAATATGACCAGTTTTACGGTCAAACACAGATACGGTTATACAAATGGATTTCCATACTTTTACGAGCCGGAAGTTGAACTACGTAATGATGGAACTTATATTGCCGCGTATAATTATATTTTCAGAGAAGTTCATTATGCGACAAGTACTGACGGGATCCATTTTACAACTATCGGGAAAGCTGCTGTTAAAGGTTCAGATTATGATTCCATATACCCTATTCTCGATAATCCCGGCTTCTTTTATGATCAGGTAAATGATGTGAATTATGGTATCGCGTTTGGTATGACTCAAAATACCGTTTGTCCAACAGACAATAAAATCGGCATCGGATTTATGCAATATTCAATTCAGGTAAAAGATCCCAATGGCCCGTGGAGGGATATTAAAGCTTTCGCTCTATCGGCTGATCTTCTAACTACATCAAAAGATGAAACGAATTTTGAGGAGATAAGAATTCTTCATCCGGTAACCGGTAAGATTCTTTGTGAACAAAAAATAAAAAATCTTCAGCCGGGAGATGTTTATAAAATTGAGGAAATAAATAATATGAAAAATGAATCATGGAAAAAATTTAAAAAAGTTAAAGTCGCCGCTGTTCAACTTTTCTCACCCGGAAAAAAAGATGAGCCTGACCCACTTACAAGTATTTTAAAATATATTGATCGCGCGGGAAAAGAAGGTGTTCAATTAATTGTTTTTCCTGAATATCTGCTCGGAAGATTTAAAGTCCCGAGCCCGCAAACAAAAGCTGTCGCAAATGCGGCTAAAAAAAATAATATCTACGTGATTGTAGGCGGATGGGAAGAATTTAAAAACGGCGATTATTCTAATACAGGTTGGCTTTTTGACAGACAAGGTAAAATCATCGGAAGACATAACAAAGTTCATCCGGCAGTAGGCTCAAAAAGCCCTTATTGCTGGCCTGCGGACAAACCTCATGATTTAGAATGGGAGATGAAAAAAGGCGATGATTTCAACGTCTTTGACCTGGATTTTGGTTCTATCGGGATAATGACCTGCTATGACGGATATTTCTCCGAACCTGCAGATATTTTGTCGCTTAAAGGCGCGGAAATTGTTTGCTGGATTAATGGTCGCGCAGGCCCTATCGAAGAGTTTGTCGTAAAAACCGACATATTCAGAAATTATATCGCCATGATAGCTACTAATCTCTCACCGGGTTCAGGAACAATGATAGGAACATGGCCGGCAACTATTTTAGCAATTGTAAGAGAAACCGGCGATCATTATATTACAGCGGAAATTGATTTGGAAGCATTAAGGATTCAGCGAAAACACAGCCGTGTTTTTAACCAGCGGGAACCGGGTAAATACGGAATTATTACAAAAAAAATGAATCCGCAGGATAAGTATAAAAATTGGCGTGAAGATACTAATCCTAAGTGAACAAAATCATTATATTTTGGATTTGTGATTTGTGATTTCGCGCAAGCGCCCTGCGGATGCCGGGGTGGATTTGTGATTTTGGATTTTGATAATTTTTTTGAGCTCAGTCATAATTTATGGGTGAAATGATTATTCCCCCTTTGAAGTGGAACATCCCAATTATTCCATCGGGAGTGGGTGGTGCAGAGCGCCGGGGGATGTTTTATAGCAAAATAATTTACTGTTTATTTATGATATGAATAAAATAGTAAGATAAGTGGAATGAAAGTAAAAATACATTACTTATGTTTACTTATGTCCCTTATGTGGTTCAAATATTATTTAATTTATAGTATTAGTGTCTTAGTGGCAACAAAGGATTCAAATCAAAATCCGTGCGGCTTCTGTATTTTCATTTGACAACCAGTCAAATAAATGGTATAATATGGCAACTCAAACGCCAAATAAGAAGCATATATGGAAACTATAACTCGAAAAATACCGGATTTTGATGGGAACTTCTTTCTGTTCGGACCGCGTGGAACGGGAAAATCCACCTGGCTTGTCCGAAAATATTCCAAAGCATTATATATTGATTTGCTTCATCCTAAAAATTTCAGGATTTATTCTTCAAAACCCGAAAGGCTGGAAGATATAACAAAAGGTTCACCGAACAAAAAGACTATAATAATTGATGAAGTACAAAAAGTTCCTGAATTATTATCTGTCGTACACCGACTTATAGAACAAGACAAAAGTTTAAAGTTTATATTAACGGGTTCGAGTTCAAGAAAACTAAAGCGAAGTGGAATTGATTTGCTTGCCGGAAGAGCAATAATAAAAAATTGTCATCCATTTCTTGCTTCAGAAATATCAGATTATTTTAATTTAAGTGAAAATTTAGAAATTGGAATGCTTCCATTGGTTCTTGGTTCAAAAAATCCTGTTAGCACATTAAATTCTTATGTTGGTTTATATATTCAGGAAGAAATAAAAGCGGAAGGATTTGTTAGAAACATAGGAAATTTTTCGCGTTTTTTAGAAACAATAAGCTTTTCGCAGTCATCTCTTTTAAACATTTCCGAGATTGCACGTGAAGCTGCTGTCAAACGAAAAACTGTAGAAAATTATATTAGTATTTTAGAAGATTTGATGTTGTCATTCAGACTGCCGGTTTTTTCAAAAAAAGCGAAACGGCATCTTGTTAAACAGTCTAAATTTTATTATTTTGATTGCGGTGTTTATAAAAGCATAAGACCTTCAGGTCCACTTGACTTACCGGAAGAAATAAACGGCGCAGCACTTGAAGGTTTAGTTGCTCAACATTTGCGAGCATGGAATGATTATAGTGAAAGTAAAAACGAGATGTTTTTTTGGCGTACAAAATCAGGAATGGAAGTGGATTTTATTATATATGGAAAAGAATTTACAGCCATAGAAGTTAAACATTCTGATAAAATAAGAAATCGGGATTTAAAAGGATTGAATGCTTTTGGCAAAGATTATCCCAATGCTGAACTGTTATTTTTGTATCGCGGAACAGAAAGACTAAAAATAGGTAACGTTTTATGTCTGCCATGCGAATTTTTCTTTAAAAATCTTATTCCAAATAAAAAAATTATAACGTGAATTTAGAAAAACTGAAATTTGTAACTGCTTTACACTTCTATGCAACGGGTCCGGGTCAGGAACTGCATCAGTGGCTTTCTGAGAATCAAGCTGACAGATCGATGTTAATAGAACATCCATTCCCTTTTTCCTCACGTAACTACGCGAGAATAGAGAACGTTGATTCTTCAGGAAATAAAACAGTTAAAAAACTCAACAGAAAAAAACTTCCGGTTTATGTCGGTTATATGTTGGACTTTTTTAGAACATTGCGTATTCTCTCTAATGAAAAATTCGACGTTTATGTGGGCAACGGATGTTTCGACACTCTCGCGGGTATCGTGGCTAAA
This sequence comes from bacterium, assembly GCA_029933535.1. Taxonomy (GTDB): domain Bacteria; phylum Auribacterota; class UBA3054; order UBA3054; family B51-G9; genus B51-G9. Next base: position 3,998 of record JAOZNZ010000320.1, read on the forward strand.
TGGCTCGGTAAAACAGATAAAGTCGTTCTTTATACTATCGATTATGCGCCTAACGCGGGTGGAAAATTGTATGGATTATTATATCGCACAATCGACAGATTTTGTTGTTATCATGTTGATGCCATTTGGAATTTATCTGATAGAATGCATGAAGCGCGCCTTGCGGATGGAATGAATAAGAAAAAATGCGCGCCGGCGATAAGGGTACCCCACGGTACTCACGCGAAAAAAATGCGTTCATTAATTCCTGAAAATCCTGATAAATACTCGGTCGCGTTTATGGGTCACATTTTAAAAAAATCCGGTTTGCAGCTTTTTATGCGGGGAATGAAACCTTTGCTAGACGAAATGCCGGAAATACATTTGGAAATTCTTGGGGGGGGTGAATATCTGGATTCATTAAAATCACTTGCTAAGGAACTGGATATTGAAGAAAATGTGAAATTCCACGGCTATATTGAAAGCCATGATGAACTTGAAAAAAAACTCGCGCAATGCGGAATAGGACTCGCTTTATATTCACCTGATGAAGCCGGATTTTCTTATTGCGCTGATCCGGGCAAATTAAAAGTTTATCTCGCATGCGGTTTACCGATAATTGTTGTTGGTGTACCACAGGTTGCTGATGAAATTGATGCATTTGGTGCCGGAGTGAAAATTGAATATGATATAGATTCAATGAG
>JAOZNZ010000987.1 GCA_029933535.1 bacterium
TCATGTAATTATCAGAAAATCCGTTTGTGAGAAGATAAGTATAATTGTTATTTCCGCCTCGTGCGGTGTCATGCAAAACTATTGGTTTGCCATCGATAAAAACTGTTATCAGCGCGTCATTTGTTCCTGTAAAGCCGGCAGAAGTTACAGAAATAGTAATATGGCGCGTTGCGGACAAATCGTAAGCAATTGAAGATAAAAGTTTTGTATTTACATGCGGTTGAATATATCCATGGCCAAAGAAAAACAAGCCGAAACCTTGAGATACGTGAGGCCATGCAGGCGCCGACGGCGAACCGAAAGTGAAAGTTATCCACGAGTTTGTTCCCAAACCCATTTGAGTTAATAAATCAAATTCAATAACAAAATCTCCCGAATCGGCGAAATTATAAAATGGATAAGTCCATGTACCGGGTGCAACAGTCAGTTTGCCGAGATTTGCGGAAGCGTCACCGACTTCAGTTACGCCAAGGGATTTGTAAGCGATTGGAGCGAGAACACCTGTTTGCCTTGCTGTATTTGTAACGCCGAGATTAACATTCCCTGAACCGGGAATGTTGTCAAAACTGTCTTTAAAAAGCAATCCAGATTTACCTGTTAGAGAAGTAGGGAATTTTTTTGCTGAAACAGTTCCGTCATCATGCCAGAAAAAGTTGCGAATTTCAAAAAAATGCAATGCGTTAAGTTCATGCGAAACTAAACTCATTCTCCATTTTCCGTCCTGAAAATAATTTTCCGAAGCTGATCCGCCGGCAATAACAAAATCAGGTCCCGTTGCATCAGCCCAGCCTGTTAGCGAATTAGTTGAAGTAGCGTAAACTATTCCATGACTGTAAGAAGTATAAATCAAATAATAGTTTGTCGGGCTGCGTTTAACAACAAAAGGAGATTCCGGCGGAGTAGAAACGCTTGAAGCAAGATCTATATAACCTTCATCCGTCCAGTTTGTCAGATCGGTAGAAGAAGAAACCCCGACACAATAATCATTATCGGTTTTTTGTGCTGTGAAGTAACAGTAAAAAGTATCACCATCTTTCAAAACCATGGGATCGCGGCAGCTGCAATCTATACTTTGCGACCATCTTGCCCAGGGACCCGGTTCGAGAATCGGTCCGCTGCCCACACGCGTCCAGTCATAAAGATTTGTAGAAGTTGCGAGACCGATAGCCTGAGTAACCGGATTAGAACTTA
>JAOZNZ010000321.1:0-1404 GCA_029933535.1 bacterium
GAACATCACCCTGCATACGCCGGGCGCTTCGCGAACATCAACCACTTTACCAAATAAATTTTCCTTGACAATCGAATGGTGAAAGAGTATAATTTTGGAAACTATAACTCCAAAAACGCAGTCAAAATGGAAAAAATACTTCCGCGATGTTTTGTAATGCCTAAATCAAGTTTCTTTCTTTTCGGTCCGCGTGGAACGGGAAAATCAACTTGGGCACGATATAATATTTCTGATTCAATTAATATTAATTTACTTGAACCGGGTGCTTATCGATCGTATCTTGCACATCCTGAACGACTTCGGGATGTTATAATGGCGAAGAGGAGCAAAAAGGTTGTATTTATAGATGAGATACAAAAAGTACCTGATCTTCTTGATCAAATTCACTCAATAATTGAAGACCAAAAGCGAGTCAAGTTTGTTGTTACCGGTTCAAGTACACGTAAATTAAAGAAATCAAGTGTTAATTTTCTCGGCGGGCGATTAAGTTTCAAATTGCTTCATCCGTTTATAGCGTGTGAATTAGGCAAACAATTTGATTTCAAGCGATCGTTAAGAGTTGGATTAATTCCGCTTATTTGGCAATCAAACGATCCTGAGGACACGTTAGACAGTTATATATCTTTGTATTTAAAAGAAGAGATAGAAAGCGAAGGATTTGTAAGGAATATAGCAAATTTTGCCAGATTTTTAGAAGCTGTTTCTTTTTCTCATGCTTCAATCTTAAACATTTCAAATATAGCTCGGGAATGTGAAGTTGAAAGAAAAACTGTTGAAGGTTATTTATCAATATTAGACAATTTATTTTTTTCTTTTAATTTACCTTGCTTTATTCGCAGAGCAAAACGAAAAACTATTAAACGACCAAAATTTTATTTGTTCGATACAGGAGTTTTTAGAACATTAAGACCTACCGGGCCGCTTGACCAACCTTCGGAAATTGAAGGTTGCGCGCTTGAAGGATTAGTTGCTCAACATCTCCGTGCCTGGAATGATTATAGTGGAAGCAAACACAAAATATATTATTGGCGAACGCGTTCGGGTCTTGAAGTAGATTTTATAATATACAGTGCCAATAGTTTTGTTGCAATAGAGGTAAAGAACTCAACGAAAATCAGACCCAGAGATTTACAAGGATTAAAGGCATTCAGGGATGATTATCCCGAGTGCAGGCAACTATTGCTATACCGTGGGAAAGAGCGCATTATGATAAACGGCATTCTTTGTATGCCGTGTCTTGAATTTATAAAATCGCTTGTTCCGGGGAAAGAAATTATTAGTGAATAAAAATGGACAAAATGGACAGAAGTAAGCCGCACTTCCAAGTGCGAGCAGTTATTAGTTAATGGTGAATAGTGAGTTGTGAGGACAGAGGTCAGTCAAGAACCACCCCGCCCGGCGGGC
>JAOZNZ010000321.1:1504-4658 GCA_029933535.1 bacterium
GACGGAAGACAGTAGGGGCATCCCTGTGTGGTTGCCCGAGAACAAAGAAAAAAGAAAAAATATGAAAAAAATCTTATCAAAATCTATTAAAATAATTTCTCTTCTGTTTCTAATATTTTTGACTTCTTCAAAAATATTTGCCGTAACAAATTATGTTTCGAAATCCGGTGGGCATGTTTCACCGTTTACTTCCTGGGCAAATGCCGCAACAAATATTCAGTCCGCGGTTGACGTTGCAATTCCCAATGATATTGTTCTTGTAACTAATGGAACTTATTATCCATCAGATCAAATCTTTGTTAGAAATGACATAATTGTTAAAAGTTTCAATGGCGCTGAAAAAACTATTGTTGATGGAAGTTATGCAAATAGATGCTTTTATTTGAATGATGCTAATCCAACAATTGATGGTTTCACGATAACTAATGGATACTCTAGCAAAGGTGGCGGCGTATTTTGTGATGACAGCGGTATTATTCAAAATTGCATTATCAGTGGAAATTCGGTTATTACAGATGGTGGCGGTACATATAATGGCATCGTTAATAATTGTATGATCAATGGAAATTCGGCGGGAAACTATGGAGGTGGAACTTTTTATAGCATCGTCAATAACAGTTTAATTAATGGAAATTCAGCCGGGTCGGCTGGTGGCGGAATTCGTAGTGGAATAGTTAACAATTCTATAATCAGTGGTAATTTAGCGAAAAATTGGGGTGGTGGTACTTCTTATGGTACTGTCAACAACTGTACAATCAGCGGTAACTCGGCAGGCAATTCTAGTATTGGCGGCGGTGGTGGCACTGTATATAGTACAATTAACAACTGTATTATTTGGGACAATTCAGCTTCTGCATATCCTAACTTTTATAGTGGTACAATAGGTTATAGCTGTACATATCCATTGCCGCCGGGTGTGGGTAATTTCACTAATAATCCTATTTTGCTTAGTGCGTCTCATATTGCGCCAAACTCTCCATGTCTTGGTTCAGGGGCAAATGCTTACGCGACAGGAGCAGATATTGATAATGAAAACTGGAAAAATCCCCCTTCGGTTGGTTGCGATGAAGTTTATACAAATGATTTAATCGGCGATTTATTAGTTGATATTTACGCGGAATATACATCTGCAGTTGTTGGCACAGCATTAGAATTTAGAGCAATAATTACCGGAAAACCTGTTTCAAATTATTGGTCTTTCGGGGATGGAGTTTCTGCTGTAAATAACTATATTACTGAACATTCTTTTGATATTGCCGGAGAATATCAAGTTATTCTTTCGGCATTTAATATTGATAATCCGGCTGGCGTGTCAGCTACTGTCACGGTAAATATAGTTGAGCTAAACAATGCAACTTACTATGTAAGCAAATCGAACACAACACCGGTATATCCTTATAAAAGTTGGTCGACAGCGGCATTAAATATTCAGGATGCAATTGATGTTGCTGAGCATATAAAATTTTCGTTTGTTTTTGTAACAAACGGAATCTATGATATTGGTGAAAAAGTTACACCTGGATATTCCTGTTCCAATCGTGTGGTAATAACTAAGCATATTACCGTGAAAAGTGTAAATGGTCCTGAAAATACTATTATCCTTGGAAAAGGACCACTTGGAAGCAATGCTGTTCGTTGTGCTTATATGTCTACAGGGGTTCTTGATGGATTTACTGTTTCTAACGGTTTTACAATGACTTCAGGTAGAGATTACTATGATCAGGCTGGTGGTGGGGTAAATATGTATAGTGGATATGGTGCTATTTCAAACTGTATAATTGGTGGAAACTCTGCAAGACTGGGTGGTGGAACTTTTTTTGGCAGCGTCAATAACTGTACAATTATCGGCAATTCAGCTAAGTTTGACGCCGGTGGGTCTTTTTATGGCACTGTTAATAACTGCACCATTATTTGGAATTCAGCAGGTCATTATGGCGGTGGTGCTTATCGTAGCACTATCAATAACAGCGCTATCATTGGGAATTCGGCGTGTTGCGGTGGCGGCGTTTTTCTCGGCACCGTCAACAACTGTACAATCATCGAGAATTCGGCGTACTCCGGCGGCGGTACATATAATGGTACCGTCAATAACTGCACTATAAATGGAAATTCGGCGGAATATGGCGGTGGTGGGACTTTTTATGGCACCGTCAACAACTGTACAATCATCGGGAATTCGGCGGAATATGGCGGTGGGTCTTACAGAGGTGGTTTCAACAACTGCATTGTTTGGGATAATTCAGCTTCAATATCCAATAATTATTATCGCAGCACAGTTCGTTACAGCTGCACATATCCATTACCGTCCGGGGCAGGCAACATTTCCAATAATCCGCAATTCATCTCCATTTCCGACTTTCATCTGCAGGCGACTTCACCGTGCAGAAACGCAGGGACAAATGCTTTCGCACCAATGCCCTGGGATTTGGACGGCAATCCGAGAATTATAGGAAGAACGGTCGATATGGGATGCTATGAATTTGTGCCGGAAGGCGGGATAATGCTGCTGGCGTTGTCAGCAACATTATGGCTGTTCCGCAACCGTCATCATTAATGTCATTTGAAAAAAAAATATAATAAGATATAATATAAAGTATGTTAAACAATATGTTGAAACCTACGGAGTGTTAAAAATGAATACTGTAATTGCAATGCAAAATATTTGGACGTCACTTGCTTCAATAGCGAAACGAGCTGAAGCCGGCGAACAATTTTTAGTAGTGAAGAATTCTAAACCTTCTTTTTATATTATACCGGCGGCGGGCAATGAATTCAAAAGAAAGCAATCGGAACTCACTTTGGAAAACATTACACAAAAGATTGATAAAAGTAAGATGCCGGGAAACTTTTCTTCCGGACTAATTGATGAAATAATTCACGAAATTCATCAGGGATCTGTCTTATGAACCGGCTTGTTTGCGATACTAATGTAATCATTTCCGGTGACAAACATATATTACAAATAATTAAGTATAATAAATCCCGATTTTAACGGTTTATGATTATATCGAATTTTCAGTTTCGAGTATAAAGTAAAGAAAACTTAAATATCCAACCGATGAACACGGCTAATGAAATAACATGTATTCTTATGGTCATATCCAATGATGAAGTGAAGAACAAAGTACAATGTCTATAGAAAGAAATACAGAAA
>JAOZNZ010000322.1 GCA_029933535.1 bacterium
CCATCTATGCCGTAGTTATAAGTAATGAATGCTACACCGTCAGAAATCAGTTCTTTAATATTGGCGGGTTTTGTAAGTGGGTAATTATTGGCAGAGATATTTTTCAGGACACGACGAATATCTTTCCAATTATTAACTTGATAATTTTTGAGTGATATTTTTTTCATAACGCAAATATTCTATCACTATTGCTAAAATTAGTCAAGCAGAACGATTAAAAAGTAACGTAAGCATCTTGCTTACGGTAAATTAAATAAATAATTTTAAGGCAAATACAAAGAAAATAAATTTGCTCCAACGGAGGAAATTTCCTCCGAGCGACAAAACCAAACAAAACCTGTCGCGAAAAGCAGTACGATTAAATATTTTTTTGTCAAAATAATTAGAGTCAAAATAATAATACAAACAGAATTTATTGTTTAAAGAAAATAAATTAGGCAACAACGAAGTAACGCTGTATTCACGTTCATAATTTAAGGCAAAACAATTAAAAATCAAATATCGCTTTTTGAGAAACTGTATATTATTTAATTTATTCGTTTGGATTTTTGAATTTTATTTTTGGAATTTATTTGTTATTTATTATTTGACTTTTGTTATTTTCTTACTTTCTTGTCTGCAAACCATGGATAAAAAGCAGGAACTACAAAAAGCGTAAGTATCGTTGCTGATGTTAATCCGCAAACCACTACTATCGCAAGCGGACGCTGTACTTCTGAACCTATTCCCATTGCAAATAATAACGGGAATAATCCTATTACTGTTGTCATGGCTGTCATAAGAACCGGTCGAACACGCTGCATGCATCCGGTAATAATTGCTTCGTTTATTTCTACTCCTTCTTCAATCAATCCGTTAACACAACTGACTAGAACCATACCGTTCTGAACTGCAATACCGAACAAAGCAATAAACCCAACCACGGCAGGAACAGATAAATACTCGCCGGTAAAATAAAGTCCTAATATTCCACCTATTAATGCAATTGGGACATTTAAAATAATCAGGAGAGCATTTTTAATCGAACCAAAAGCAAAAGCTAACATAAGAAAAACTATCCCGATGACTATCGGAACAATTATATAAAGCCTTGTCATAGCACGCTGCTGATTTTCAAATTGTCCGCCGTATTCTACGTAATATCCCGGCGGCAATTTTACTTTATCCGCAATTCTTTTTTTGATATCAGCAACAACACTCCCCATATCTCTTCCGCGAACGTTCCCAAAAACGCTCCATCGCCGCTGATTTTTTTCGCGATTGATTTGTATAGGCCCGAGAATCTGTTTGATTTCAGCAACTTGTTCGAGAGGTATTAATGCGCCGGATTCGTTGTGAACAAGAAGCTTTTTGATTGCCTCAGGGTTATTACGGAAGGGTTCCTGGTACCTTACATGAATATCAAACCTGCGGGTATTTAGAAAAATATTGTCAATCGCTTCACCACCAATTGCAAGTTCAACTAATTCAAGAATTTCATTAACATTCACGCCAAACCTTGCGCAAGCAGCTCTGTCAGCAATAACCTGGACCTGTGGCTGGCCAAAACTTTGCTCTACCGACAAATCAACCAGTCCCGGAACATCACTAATTGCTTTGCGGATTGCATTGGCTTTTTCAGATAGCACATCAAGATCCTCACCGAAAATTTTAATCGCAAGCTGTGCTTTTACTCCGGACAACAACTCGTTAAAAGCGTTTTGAATAGGCTGAGTAAAATTAAGTTGAATTCCTAGAACTGAAGATAATTCATTATTTAAAGCTTCTATTATTTCCTTTTTAGAACTAAAATTTTTCCACTCTTTTTTGTCTTTGAATTCAATGTGTACTTCAGCATAATTTACCGGATGAGGATGGCTTCCGGCTTCCGGACGGCCGATTCTGGAAATCACTTCATCCACCTCATCGAATTTCATAATTTTTCTTTCTATATTTTGAATTGTTTTCGTTGCTTTTTCTAAAGAGATTGAAGGCGCCATGTTCACACCAATAAGAATTGAACCTTCGTCAAGAGTCGGAATGAATTCCGTACCCAAACCACGGAACAGAACAATGCTGACGCAAAATGCTAGAGCAACAATAATTAGCAAAAGAACTTTTAATTTTATCGCGGCGTTGAGTAAAGGAGAATAAAGTTGTTTTATAATGCGAACTACAAAAAATTCTTTGTGCTTGCCGGCTTTTAAAAGATAAGTACAAAGCGATGGAGCTACAACTATTGCGGCAATCAAAGAACCGAGAAGCGCAAAGCTTAATGTAAACGCCATCGGTGAAAACATTTTACCTTCAACTCCCTGTAAGGTAAAAATCGGAAGAAAAACTGTGATGATAATTAATATAGAAAAAATTATCGGCTTGCTTACCTCGCGTGCAGCATCAAGAATGATATCATCTTTATCACGTCCGGAGTTTAATTTATCGCAACTAAGATGCCGGAAAATATTTTCTACCATTACTACAGAACCATCACCTAACATTCCTATGGCAATTGCAATTCCTCCCAAAGACATGAGATTCGCTGAGATGCCTGCCTGGCGCATAAAGATAATCGAAATTAAAGCACTCAACGGCAGAGCAAGTGACACAATAAAAGCCGCGCGAAAATTACCGAGAAAAATTATAAGGACTATAATTACGAGAATTCCACCTTCAAGTAATGCTATTTTAACTGTATGGGTCGCATTTTGAATCAAATCCGCCTGCTCATAATAAGGAATAAGATGAACACCTTTGGGAAGCGAAGCCTGAACTTCAGGAATTTTTTTGTACAATCGTTTAATAACTTTCATGGTGTTTTGACCATAAAGCTGTAATACAATTCCCGAAACAACTTCTTCAGTTCCGTTTCGGGAGACAACACCCCGCCTGATTTCTCTGCCGTATTGAACTTCCGCAACATCGGCTATGCGAATAGGTGTTCCACCAATAACTTTAACCTGAATGTTGCGAATATCATCCAGATTCTGCAGTAAACCAATCCCGCGAACTGTGTGCTCCTCATTTCCAAGAACCATGAACAGACCGCCTGCATTGCGATTGTTGCTTTTTACTGCTTCAACTATTTCTTCCAAGCTAATATTGAATTTGCTTAATGAAAGAGGATCAATCTGAATCTGATATTGAAGAACATGACCGCCAATAGAAAGAATTTCTGTAACCCCGGGTACGGTTTGCAACTGGTATTTAACTATCCAGTCGTTAATTTCACGCAAATAAATATCGGGATCTTTACCTTCTGTATCAGTTTCTTCATCAATTGTCAGATAATACATAAATATTTGCCCCAACCCTGTAGAAATCGGGCCAAGTTTTGGAGGTTCATGCATTTCCGGCAAATCAGCCATCGCGCGGTTAAGCCTTTCGGCAACTATTTGCCGCGCAAAATAAATGTCGGTTTTGTCATCAAAATAAACATAGATTACCGCCATACCGCCTGCAGAAGTTGACTTTATTTGAGTAACCCCAGGCAAGCCGTTCATAGCAGACTCGATTGGAAAAGTAATGAGGCGTTCAACTTCTTCAGGCGCCATTCCGTGAGCTTCAGCAAATACCGGAACCATAACGGGAGAGATATCCGGGAAAGCATCAATTGGCAAGTTTCGGTATTGATATAAACCAAAACCTATTACTATAAAAATACCAAGAACTACGAGGAATCTGTATTTTAACGAAATGTCAACTATTTTTTTATGCATAATATTTTTTAAATTACAAAACTCAAATAATAAATAACAAATAAATTACAAATAAACGAAGAAAATTACAAAATTCAAATAATAAATTACAAATAAATCTCAACTCTCAAATTCAAAATCTCAAACAAGATTATTTGTTTCGTGAATGAGTCTCAACCAATAAGCGCTTTCTTTAGCTTCTTTACGGCTGATTTTGATTCTCATTACAAAATCCTTTTTACTTAAAGATTCGTTGGCTTCAATATAATTTGCGCCAACTGAACCTGAAGCTCTTACAACTTGCTTGCCATCTTCATCGTTTGCAATTGTTTTCGGCAGTGTTTTGACAAAAAGCCTGACAGCTTTAGCAAACTGAAAAGTTCTTTCTTCCAAATCATATATTGGCTTTGACATATTATTGTTTTTGCTTTTTGTTATTTATCTTTTATTTATTGTTTTTTTTGTATTTTTTTTGAGTTTGAAATTTATTATTTATTTGATTTTTGTCTTTTGCAATTTGTTATTTATTTGTTATTTATTATTTGAATTTTGTTATTTTCTTCAATGCCCATGCCCTGCATGTGCATCCATACCGCTGGTGATAATTTTAGTTTTCAACTCAAATGCGCCTTGAGAAACATATTTATCTCCGGATTTTAATCCCGAAGTTATGGCAGTATATTTCCCGTCACTAATTCCCAACACAACCTGCCGCGGTTCGAATTCACCTTTATGCTGAAGAAAAACAACATTTTCGCCATCAATATTTTGAACAGCAGATACAGGAACACAAATTTCCGGCTTGCCGCCTTCTATGGCAATTCTCGCTGAGACAAATAAGCCGGGCCGATATATTCCTCCTGTGTTGGTAATTACCAATCGCGCTAATGCTGCCCGGGTTTCTTTACCTAATACCTGTGAAACAAAACTGATTGTTCCTTCTGTATCAGGTATACCGGAACCAACTGAAATAGTTGCTCGTT
>JAOZNZ010000323.1 GCA_029933535.1 bacterium
CCGGTTTCGGAGGACCAATAGATCATAAAAAAAATGAGATATATCGTTCATACCATGTTAAAGGATGGGATGGGTTCCCGTTAAAAAAATGGCTTTCTGATATTTCCGGTTTGCCTGTTATAATTGATAATGATGCAAATATTGCAGGATTCGCGGAAGCTTTATCCGGTGCCGGCAAAGGAAAAAATCCCGTCTTTTATGTGACTCTTGGCAGCGGAGTGGGTGGAGGGTTAATAATAAACAAAAAAATCTTTCACGGCGCTGGTCGGGCAGAAGCAGAAATAGGACATGTTCGTTTTAATCAGCAATGTGAAATTGTCGAAAATTACTGTTCCGGTTGGGCGGCAAACAAAAGAATTCGTTTATTCATAGATTCTCATCCTGAATCCGGACTCGCTAAAATTGAAGGAAAGTTTGAAGCTGAAATATTAGGGCTTGCATTGGCTGAAAATAATACTGATGCTCAACAACTTCTTACGGAAATTGCAAATGACATAGCTTTTTCATTATCGCATGTTATACATTTAATCAATCCTGAAATAATTATTTTAGGCGGTGGATTATCTTTATTAGGAATACCTCTTATTAAAAGTATAAAAAACGAAATAAAAAAATATATTATGGATGCAATATTTCCCGGCCCGGAAATAGTAACTGCAGCTTTGGGAGAAGATGTCGTTCCGATAGGTGCCCTATTATTGGCCAGGCAATTTTATATTTCTATATAGTTCTGCCTGAAAATCTGTCAAATTTACAAAATTCCCTTCCTTACCAAAATCGGCTTAAAACGCTATTTTTGATACCAAAATTGATGTTTTAAGAGCAATTTTAAGCCATATTTATCATTTAACTATCCTAATATAAGTAATTTAAGTCTAAATAATCGGGTCTGACCCCAATTTTATAAATGATTCTGTCAACCATAATTCTGTCGAAAAAAAATGAATTATTCAAATGTGTAATGCAGGCGTATTAGCAAATACGTCGTGCCGGGGAGTCGTTGGAAAATCTAAAACAATCACAGTAACTCCGGCAAACTTGTCCGGATTTCTAAGCGGCAAATTTTTCAGAATAATTCTGTGCTTTGTCTGCTCAAATTCAATTTTTTTATTATTCATCAGAAATCGTGCTGATTTGAGTCGCGTTTTGAATCCGCCAAGTGTTAATTCTTTTCCGGGCCAGTATCGGCACCAGAAATATACTTTTTTCCCTTTGCGGGAAAAGTTACCGCAAGCGGAAGATTTTCCGGGTGCTTTGTCAAGTTTTCCATACACTGCCTCTCCATTTTTTTTAAGCCATTTACCAACTGTTATTAGTGGTTCAATAGCTTCCTGAGGGACGCTTCCATCCGGTGCAGGACCAATATTCAGAAGAAGGTTTCCGGTTCCGGAACATGCAGTATTAAGCATATTGAGAATATCTCGTGACGAATGGCTGTCACAAGCAGCTGAAGACATGTATCCCCATGAAACATTATTGAAAGTCATGCAGGCTTCCCACTCTCGTCCGGATTCAGCAGCTTCCACCCGCTCTTCAGGCGTTGTGAAATCTTCATTCAAAAGTGAACGGTTGTTAATGAGAATGTGAGGCTGTAGCGACCGAACCATTTGGTTCATTGCAAGAGAGTCCCAACCTTCGTGACTGTGAAACGGCCGGGCAACATCATACCATAAAATATCAATCTTGCCGTAGTTCGTCATTAGTTCGCACACACATCCTTTCGTAAAGTCGAGAAAACGCTGACGTGCGGAAGGATCATGCGCTGCGCGTGCGCCATCGGGATGATGCCAATCCATCAGTGAATAGTAGAATCCGATTTTTAGACCAAACTCCCGGCAGGCATCGACATACTCAGTAACCAAATCCCTTCTGCAAGCTGTTTTAACGGCGTTATAATTTGTCTGTCCGGTGTTCCAGAGACAAAATCCTTCATGGTGTTTGGTTGTCATAACCATGTATTTCATTCCCGCATTTTTTGCCAATCGAGCCCACTCGCGTGCTGAATGTGGTTTAGGACAAAACTGAACGGCCAATTTTTCGTATTCCTTTTTCGGAATACATTCAATTGCCTGCACCCACTCATTACGTCCAAGCAGGGAATATAATCCCCAGTGTACGAACATCCCGTAGCGTGCTTCATTCCACCATTTCATGCGTTGTGAACGTGTGCGATCAACTTTTGATTCGTATTGTTTTTTGTTGTATATTTTCATAATAGATTTAACCATTAATTTTTGTTTATATTTAATTTACCTCCAAAAAAGTGTTGTTTTTGTGAAATTTATCTCCAAAAAAGTGTCATCTGCTTTAATTTTAATCAATTTTAACATAAAGCATTCCAAAAGTAAAATCTCAGTATGCCAACTTACGAAAATTCAATTGTAATTCGCGCAAGTCATTGATCCAGGCCTTAATAAGCATCGGTCCGCTATGAAACACGAAGCGTGGTCATGCCTGGGTTCCTAATATAAGTAATTTAAGAATAAATAATCGGTTCTGATCTCATTCCTATTAATAAATTATAAATAGTATGTCCCACCCGTCCTATTTGTCCTACTAGTCCCATGTCAACGCTGTAAAGTTATCAAAAAGGATGTAGCTGCCGGAGAGCGGAGCGAGCCGGTGGAGTCCACAAGCTCGTGCCTCGCTTGCAGCCACATTTGTGTTTGCTTATATATCATTACAAACTTGACATGACACTCGTCCCATCCGCCCTTTACCGAACCCAGAACTTTCCCACTCCCCTCCTTTCAAAGGAGGGGTGCCCGTTAGGGCGGGGTGGTTGCCCACCTTCCCACCTTCCCACCTTAAACTTTAAACCTTAAATTTTTAACTATTAACTATTAACTATTAACTAATAACCAATACCTTAACTCGGTCCAACCCCAATTCATATGTTCTAAAAATTATTACATTGTGCAAAAAACGTGTAAATCTAAAGTCGAACTTGCAATTTTCACGTTTTTTTGCTATAATGTCTTTATGATAAAAAGAAAAATTACAAATGAACTTGTTGATGCAGCTAAAGAATATCCTGTCGTTACTATATTAGGTCCAAGACAATCAGGGAAAACTACGCTCGCACAAATGACTTTCCCGAAAAAATCTTATTGCTCACTTGAAGATCCGGACATCAGGTTAAGAGCACAGGAAGACCCTCGAGATTTTCTTGGCAACTATCCTAACGGATGTATCCTTGATGAAATTCAAAGAGTTCCTCAATTACTTTCTTACATTCAAACTATTGTTGATAAAACATCAAAAACAGGAATGTACATCCTTACAGGCAGCCATCAGCCGCAACTTCATGAGGCTGTAAGCCAGTCGCTTGCCGGAAGAACTGCTGTTCTTACTTTATTGCCTTTTTCTCATGAAGAACTTAAAAAATACCATGAGGAATGGTCGGCATTTGATCTCATTTTTAAAGGTTTTTTCCCACGGCTGCACGAAAAAAAACTCAACACAAACAGATTTTTCAACTCTTATTTGCAAACTTATGTGGAGCGGGATGTTAGAATGATGTTAAATCTTAAAGACCTTGACAGATTCCAAAAATTTCTTGTTTTGCTTGCAGGCCGCATAGGCAGCGTTGTAAATTATTCCTCTTTAAGTAATGACATTGGCGTTTCTGCTACAACAATTAAAAGTTGGATAGGAGTTCTAAAATCTTCGTATATTATATTTGAACTTCCGCCTTTTTTTGAAAATATAAGAAAAAGAATTGTTAAATCCCCGAAAATTTATTTTACTGATACAGGGCTGGCTTCCTTTTTACTTGGTATAAAATCAAAAAAACAAGCTGAAAGAGATCCGCTGCGAGGAGCTCTTTACGAAAATATGATTATTCTTGAGATATTAAAATCTTTTTATAATAAAGGACAAAGACCTAATCTGTTTTTTTATCGGGATTCTTATGGTAACGAAGTAGACTGTATTATTCGGCATAACAGAAAACTTATGCCGATAGAAATCAAATCCGGTTCTACATTTACAACGGATTATCTCAAAGGAATAAAACAATTTCAAAAAGTCATGGGCAAAAACATTTCATCTCCTACTGTTTTATACAACGGTAAAGAATCTTTTACAACAAACGGTATTAAAGTCTTTAATCTTCTTCTTAAGAAATTGTATTAAGAATGTTGGATAGACTCTTGACTCGCGCTTTGAAATATCGCGTCCCCCTCGGCGCATTTTCAACGCTGCGTGGTCATGCCAGGGCTGATTTCAGGCACCGGGACAGATTACTAATTACTTCACGGTTTCTTCTTCTGATCCGCTTCCTCGACTTTCTCTTTTACATTCTTCAGCTGCTCCCGGGCGGCGACGATGTCGGGATGGGTCGGGTCGAATCTCTCTTTAAAATTCTTATTAATCCTGTCCCATTCTTTCTGTGCCGACTTGAGATAGACCTTAGCGTTCGGCAAATCGCCTTTGTTTGTCAGGTCTTCAGCTTTACCCAGAGCAATCGGAATTTTCTTCAATGAATAGGCGACTATAGGATCGAGCTTTTCCTGCCCAAATGCAAAGGATGAAACCATCATCAACACCGCTGCCAGCGAAATTATCCATTTGTTATTTTTCATTGGTTGTCCTCCTGGTTGAATTGTTATTATTGTAGCAAAAATTAATATAATAAGCAAATAAAATAA
>JAOZNZ010000324.1 GCA_029933535.1 bacterium
TGGTTTTTGTGGTAAACATCGGGAAAATATCCGTCTTCAAATCATCTTCACCACGCTTCTCGTATAAAACCTTACCGCGATAGGCAATCATTCGCGCATTATCTGCGCAAAGATTAAAAGAAGGAAGAACAACACGAACCCCCTTTTTCTTTGCGGCAGAGTCTATGTCCTCCCGAAGTTTTTTGTTTGCGACCACTCCGCCACCCAGCACAATAGTTTTTCTGTTCAGTTTTTGAGCTGCGGCAATTGATTTTCTGACGAGTACATCAACAATAGCTTGCTGATATGAAGCACACACATCAGCAATCGCAGCATCAGGATTTTTTTTATTAAAATACAGTAGAGAAGTTTTTAAACCTGAAAAACTAAAATCTAATGATTTTCTTTCTTTTAGAGCACGCGGAAAATCATATGCTGAAGAATTTCCATCCTTGCCGGTTTTTTCAATCGATACACCGCCCGGATAAGGAAGTCCAAGTATTTTCGCTCCTTTATCAAAAGCTTCTCCCGCCGCATCATCTCTTGTTCTTCCAAGAATCGAGTATGAAAGTTCATCTTTAACATCGACAAGCAAAGTATGTCCACCGGAAACTACGAGAGCAATGAATGGAAAATCAATTTCACTTTCAGCACCTGCGGCATACATGTGAGCTTCAACGTGATTCACGGCAACAAAGGGTTTATTCAAAGCAAAAGCAAGAGATTTACCGTAAGTCAGACCCACAATCAAAGCACCGGCAAGTCCCGGTCCCGCTGTAGCCGCGACAAGAGAAATGTCATTAAGATTTACATCCGCTTCTCTGCAAACTTCATTAACAAGAAGAGAAACCGCTTCAAGGTGACATCTGCTTGCAAGTTCCGGTACTACACCGCCATAGGGCGAATGCGTATCGAACTGTCTTGCAACCTTTTCAAAAAAGGCGGGTGGATTTCCACCATAGACAGCTGCGGCAGTTTCATCGCATGAGCTTTCAATTCCCAATGTAAATTTTATAGGAGGCATTTGGTAATTCGTAATCCGTGGTCCGTGGTTAGTTATCAGTTATAAGGTGTCAGGTGTCAGGTGTCAGGTGTCAGGTGTCAGGTTCAAGGAGTAAATTCATCCCGATTTATCGGGATGAATTTACTCTATCATTTCATCAATCTAAAATCATAAATCTAAAATCTAAAATTCCTATAAGGGTCCATCAACTCTGATAATATTATCTTTCAATTCCTTTTTTCTTTTATTTCTCGGGATTAGTTCATGTCTTCCTTTTCTAACAAAAGCGACCCGGCAAATAGTGTAATAATAGTCAAGTTTAAATTCGAACCATCTGATTGATTCTAAATCGGTACTACTTTCACCGACTCTCAAATCATAATCAAAATCATATTCCGCGCCACGAGCAAAAAAATGATGCAATTGATCCCATTCTTTATCTCCGCGGTCAGCAAAAGCAACCTGTCGTTCAAACCATTTTTTACCTTGCATCTGCTGCGGAACGCTTCTTGACGAGACTACATCTATCGGTCCATAACCTATTTTGCCGAATGACTTTGCGATTTCATCTTGAGCTTTTGTTACTCTTTCGTTAAAAGGTACCTGGCATGCAGAAAGGGTCACAATAAATATTGAGCTAAAAATATAAACATAAAATTTAATAATTTTATACATAATAATCACCTTTTATTATTTAGAAAATTCATTCGTTATAATTACCACCGGTTTAGACTCAAAAAGAGAAATAAATTTATCGCCGGAAATAAAACGCACCGCTTTTAATAAATCTACAGCGCGATTAAGTTGAACATCTTTCACTTTCTTAATTTCTTCATAATCTTTTATCTCATTATCGGCAGCATTATCTAAATCCATATTTTTAAATGCTCTGGAACGTTTTTGAATCAGTCTTATTTCATCTTCAATAGGAATTTCCACTTCGACATTCGGATAAATCCCGGTACCGTGAATACATACACCGGATGGAGTGTAATATTTTGCGGTAGTCAGACGCAAACTGCATTTTCCATCACCTATCGGCAAGACTGATTGAACCGAGCCTTTTCCATAAGATTTTGATCCGACAACAACTCCCCTTTTATGGTCTTTAATCGCTCCTGTAACAATTTCCGACGCGCTTGCCGAAGAACCATTAATAAGAATAACGAGCGGCATAGTGTAATTTTTTTTAAGCCCTGATACCCGATATGTGTTGTCCTGTCCAGGAATTCTACCGCGTGTAGAAACTATGACTTGATTTGACGAAAGGAAAAATTCCGAAATCTCGACAGCAGATTTCAGCAATCCGCCACCGTTATTTCTAAGATCAAAAACAAGTGACTCCATCCCCTGCGTAGCAAGTGAATCTATACTGTTTTTTAAATCAACCGGAACAGCTTTGTCAAATCCTGTCATTCTGATATAGCCAATACCATTTGTTACATCAATCATCATTACATCGCGAACTTTTTTTGTTTTAATAATCGCTCTTGTGATTTCAACATCTTTAATTGTACGCATTCCCTTACGTTCACGCTGAATCGTTATTTTAATTTTTGTTCCCGGTTCGCCACGCAATTTTTTAATAATTTTTGTAAGAGTTAAATTTCTCGCAGATTCTCCCTCAATTTTTATAATCTTATCCTTTGGAAGAAGCCCGGCTTCAAACGCCGGTGTATCCTCTATCGGTGCAATAACGAGCGGGTAGTTATCGCGCATACCGATTTCAATTCCTATTCCGCCGAACTCACCTGCAGTAGCAATTTTTAATTCACTTGCTTCATCCGGTTCCATAAATTCGCTATGAGGATCAAGCGATTTCAACATACCATGAAGCGCTCCGTAAATTACGTTTGTTATATTTGTATCTTCAACGTAATCACTTTCAACAATTGCGATAGTAGTTGCCATCAAATCCAGCAGCGGGAAAATATCATCAGGATTTTTTTCGTTTTTTGCTAATGCAGGCAAAACGATAAGTGAGAAGAAAAGGCTAAATAATAATTTTTTCATTTTAAGAATTATATAATAATTATGGAATAATAAGAACCTGACCTACTTTTAAGCGATTGGCTTTTTTAAGAGTTGTTTTGTTGGCATTATAAATAATTTTATATTTATTCTTGTCGCCATACACTTTCTCAGATATCTTCACTAATGAATCTCCGCTTTTAACAATATATTCCCTCTTAGATGATGAAACAGGTGTTGATACAGAAGGTGCATTATCAACTATTTCTTTCTTAACATCAGTTACAACTGAATTATTTTTCTGAGACTTCTGAACTTCTGACAAATATTGTTTTCTTAAATTCAAATAACTCTGCTGCATTTTCTTCAATTGCAGCGTCCGGTCATATAATTGTTTTTCACGTTGCTTTACTGTCGAACGCTCTCTATCCAATTCGATTTTAAGTTTTTTAACTTCCGTATCAGTTTTTGTGCTCTTCTTTAAATTACTGTCTTGATTTGAAATTTGAACGCGCAAAGCACTAATTGTCTCAATAAATTTCCGCCTTTCCTGGCGATTAAATCTTTCTCTTCGTTTTAACTCAACAAGTTCTTTTTTTGCGTTTTCAAACGCCTGCAGTAATTCAGGTGTAAGCGGAATGGTTGATTTTGCCGCAGCTATATCCCGGGATGACGAAATTTTATGTCCATATTTTTTTTTCAAAGCCGCAATTTGGATTTTTAGAAGTTTATCATCTTGTATGACATTTTTCATTTCGTTTTGCAATTCATTATTTCCAGCCAATAAAAATTCATTACTCTTTATCAGTTCCGTAACGTTGTTATCTCTGCCTGACCGCAAACTTAATGAAGCCTGTAAATTAGTTATTATTGACTGAAGAGTCATTTGAGCCTGCAATGAGGCATGTGCCTCATGTTTATCACTCTCTATTTGAGTTTGCAAAGTTGCTATAATTGTTTCATTAGATGCAATCGTGTTGAGTAACTCCGCCATTTGGCTGTTTTTATCATCTGAACGAAATAATATATTTTCATTTGATAATTTTGCGCATTTATTTTCTGTATTAAACAATTCGTTTTTTAACACATCAATCTTTGATTCATATTTATCAATGAGCTGACGTCTAATTGCATCAAACTGTTTTTCCCGAAGAACATAATTTTTATCACTATCATCCAGTATCACAGAATCGCCTATTGAAAATGGCGTTTTAGGTTTGACAATTTCTATAGTAGCTTCTCTAATCCAATTTTCAACCTTTTTTTTGTTGATTTCGTTTTTAGAAATTTTTAAATATTGTATATATGCATGCACAGCATTAGTCTTATCATTAAAATATTCATCATACAATAACGCCATCTGCAAATAAGCACTCTCAGATTCAGGATCTATTTTAATCGCTTCCTTGTAATACTCAAGAGCTTTATCATACTGCTCTGATTCCATATACTTAACTCCACGCTCCACAAGATCAGTCGATTTGTTTCCCTGTGGACCGCATCCGGCTGAAAGCACCAGCAAAAGCGTCAAAAGTATTTTATTAAAATTTTTCATAATTTTATATGTTATAAAGTTATTATATTATATCAAAATATATAATTGATGCAAAGTAGTTAATTTATTTGACCTTTGACGTTGGATGCTGGATACTGGATGCTGGATGCTGGATGCTGGATGCTGGATG
>JAOZNZ010000988.1 GCA_029933535.1 bacterium
AGAAAGAAGATGACGCGACTGCAATTATTGCGTTAGAAAATGCTTTGCGAAACCGGACATTCCTTTTTGATTTATATCCATTGTTAGTGTCGCGATATGTACGTGCTGGTAATATTGAAGCCGGTTA
The DNA here is from genome assembly GCA_029933535.1 of bacterium. Taxonomy (GTDB): domain Bacteria; phylum Auribacterota; class UBA3054; order UBA3054; family B51-G9; genus B51-G9. The sequence continues at coordinate 128 of JAOZNZ010000988.1, forward strand.
CAAAGCGATATTCAACCGCAGAAGCGAAGACCTTTATGATGGTATTTCTACCGCACATTTTTGTATTTACTGGAAGATAATTGCCGATGTAACAGATGAGCAATTCAAGCAACTTAATACATTATGGAAAACACGTAATTTATTGAGACATTGTGGCAGAAATAGTACTTGGCGATATAATCATGGAACATTTATGACTGAAGAAAAAATTCGGTTTGGGAGCCAAGAAGAAAGAAAGTTCAAACCAAGTTCGGCATTATGCATATGGCCACATCCACGTTATTTTGAACGTTGTATGACATATTTATCTGAAGAACCATATACGGCAACAAATGGTTTTTTGTGTAATTTTTTACAATATTTACCTTCTATGGTAAAAGATTATCCTTCAGTGCGTATGATTCCCCTTATTAATTATGCAAGGAAGTTATTCAAAGTCTGTAAAATGAAACACTTAAGAGGAGAACTTGCGGTGCTCTATCAGTGCAAACAACGTGCTATGATTCTCCCGCCGCCCTTAATGGTGTTGCCTATAGATCAAGTTGAAAAAACGCCTGAATTTCTTGATAAACTTGAAGAATATTTAAACAAAAGGGATAGCAAATGAAAATTATAACATTTATAACACTTACATTTATTCTTATCATAATTACCAGTTGTAAGCCTAATAATAATAATGAACAGTTATCACCCAGACCGTTAAAAGATACCGGTACATCTTCAGTCGTGATTAAAACAGAAGTTCTTTTAGAAAAAAATAAGGAAGAAACAAAATCAGTAAAAACAAATATTACAAAAAAGTTACAAAAATCAGCTGATTACAAGAAAATTGAACAATATATGGCGAAAGAAAAAACAAAGAAAAAGCTTAGCGATTATGCAGCTTCTATGGTTGGTAAATCTCCATATCAAGGTACTGTAAAAATGTCGAGAGTTAAATTTATGTCACTGACAGGAAAACCTATTCCGGGTCGTGTGCTTTCAGATGAAGATATAGAAATTTTATGCAAAAATAATTACAAGAATATATCTAAAGAACTTTATATTCTTATAGCT
>JAOZNZ010000325.1 GCA_029933535.1 bacterium
GGCGTGATATATATTTTTTTCTCTCGCCTAACGAAGTAACGTGTATTCCCACGATCAAGGCGCAAAGCTCGCAAAGTTAATCAAACACAATTTATATACAAAGAAGATTTCAAGTTGTCAAGCGACACAAAGTGTCGATATTATCCGGCAAAACTTGTTGGTTAAAATTAATCTTGTCGTAAAAGGTCGAAATAACGTACTTGAATTTCCCACCCACTTTCGCACCCACGCTTTAGGCGTGGCAGGCTTCCCACCTTCCATTTTGGATCATAAATCAAAAATCGGTGTTTGTGAAGCACCCGGAGAGTTTCGGGCTTTGTTCTTAAATCGAATTAAATTGAATGTCGAACAAGGATTAACGATTTAAGATTTAAGAAGTTAAATAAATCGAATATCAAAAATCGATGTTCCTTGTTCTTAAATCGAATTAAATTGAATATCGAACAAGGATTAACGATATACGATTTTAGAAGTATTCCCACCTTTCCACCTTTGCACCTTCGCACCTTCCCACCTTCCCACCTTCCCACCTGTTAGAGCTACTGCAGTACATTCGGTGCGGCTGGAACATGTTTCTTTTCATCTTTGTCCTTTGAACCGGTCATCACCAGTACTGAGCAGGTTGTTCCCACCCGCAGCTTGATATGTTTGGGAACTTTGGTAAGATGAATTCTTATCGGCACACGCTGTGCAAGCCGGATCCACTCAAATGTAGGATTAATGCTGGGCAGCAAATCTGAGCCGGTGCTGCCGTCCTCCTGAGCGATACCCCAGCCGATACTTTCCACCCGGCCTTCTATGGGAGTTTTTTTGTAGGTCATCAGAGTAACTACCGCCCTGTCACCTGCGTGAATATTTGCGATGGTATTTTCCTTGAAGTACCCATCTATCCAGTAGCTGTTCACATCGACCAGCGCAAGTGCCGGCTGGTTAGCAACTGCCTGGCTTCCCTTTCTGAGTTTGAGATTAGTAATGTAGCCATCTACCGGAGCGCGAACTTTTGTAAACTCCAGATCAAACTCGGCCTGTCGTACCGCGGCCACCGCAGCTCTTACTTGCGGGTTGGATTTACCAATTGCCCCAAGTTTAGCTTCCGCTTCCGCCAGGCTGCCCTGTGATTCGGCCAGGTCAGCCTTTGCCTGTCGAAGCCCGGCCTCGGCACCGATTTTTTGTTGTACTGAAACCTCATAGTTGGCTTTAGCAAATTCCACTTCTCGCTCCGATGTGGCTCCCTGCGGCAGCAGAATAATTTCCCGTCCGTAATTAGCCTTGTGTTTGGCGATGGTAGCGATTGTCTGTGCAATCAGGCTTTCTGCCTGGTGGGTTGCGGCTTGTGCCGCGTCAACTCCCGCTTTAGCCATTTCAACCTGCTTCTCAAGGGCTTTGACATCGTCACCCGTTTCATCAAGCTGTGCGCGTGCCTGATCGAGGTTTGCTTTGAATGTTCGCGGGTCGATTTCGAAAAGCAGCTCCCCGGCTTTAACGAACTGATTATCGATAATCGGCAGGTTAACAATAGGGCCTGATACACGTGGCGCAAGCTGGATAACTTCAGCCTGCACCTGTCCGTCACGGGTCCATGGATTGGTGACATAGACCCGGTATTTGAGCAGTATCATGATTACAGCAACTGCGATAATTGTGGTGGTCAGGAGGTATTTAATGTATTTTTTCATATTTTTTAAATTAAACTTTTATTACAAAGGTTTAAAGACTTTTTAATAATTAATTAATAGAAATCAGTTTTTAAGAGACGACTATTTAATGTTCTCTTCCATAATCTACCATTACTCAGAACGGAATTAGAATGATCCCAATTAGTCCCGTGAATATAACTGCCAAAGTGATAAAAATCAGTGGCGGGTACAAGAAATACTGTGATAACCTATAGCGATTGAGTAACTTGGCAGTCACAGCAGCTGCGATGGTGCCGAGTATGGCTGCAACGAGCAGTGGCGGCACGTAAACCCCGCCGATGGCGAATTCGCTTGGTATATGGTTCATAATTTATTCTTTTGATTGGTTAGCACCTTCTCGAAAAGGGCGGTACGTCATTTCGACCCGAAATGACTGCTAAACAAAAATATAGTTTTCGGTCAGACACTAAATTAAAATCTTTCTTCGTGCCAGCTAGCTAAGTCGATGACGCCGGTGCTTTCGATGCAATCTCCCAGTGCTTCCGACACACCCCGATAAGCGCCCAGCAGGCGGTAGAAATTTTCACCGTCCCGGTCATTGAACTGCCCATCGGCTGCCTTGTCAACTTTTCCCTGTATACGCTCATCCAGATGCCCCATGATCTCGATAAGCCTGGTGCGAAACGCCTTCCGCTTACCTGCGGAGGGGTCTTCTGCCAGGCGTTGAAAGGTCTCCTGCACCCTGATCCGCCAGGCCCGGATGTCCGCGAGCAGTTCCTGCACCAGGAATTGTGCCTGAGGGTTGCCGCGTTCATCGAGCAACTCCTGCATTCGGTAACTGAGCGCCTGCAGGTTGGTCACTATTGTCTGCACTTGCTGCTGCGATATGGCGGTGTTGATGTGCGGAGCCCAGTTTTCAAGTTTTCGAGGCAGTGTAGACACTTCGCGGGTGTGAAAGTTCTTTCTCCAACGATCCAGCCACGTCACCCGTTGTTGCGGGTTCCAACGCATGGTGGACATCAGGTATTCACAACTACGGAAGAATCGTCCGAGAAGACGCAAAAAAGCCTTCTCCGGCCGCGGTGAAACCGGGATGTAGGCCGTGAAAGCGAGGAGTGCGAGGACCAGCACAAACATCAGCACCGTGGTGGCGACGCTGAGAAAGCTGTAGGTCTGCTGATTGGTGACGCCAATGATAGTCACGAACATGATCAATCCTAACATCCTGCCCATTCCACGCCGCGGCGCGGAGAACAGATAACAGATAGCGAAGACCACTATGAAGATCATTAGTCCCAGCCCGGCAAAGCTCGTTAGTTTCGGCATCACGAAGATATACAGTAAGCCCGCGAAGGTGATGCTTATTTCGGCCGGCAGGAGCAATTGCCAAACGGACACTTGTGGCATGGACGCCATTTTCAAACCAATGACGCTCACCATAATTACGAATCCGGTGCCACCCGGCACCATAGTGTAAATCCAGACGAGATAGGCCAACCACATGCCCGCCATCTCCCTGACAGCGCCCGCCAGGCGATCGGGATCGAGGACAAAGCCTGGGCGTTTTACACCTGCTTCGGACGGATGCGATTGCGATGGAGCGAAATCTTTGATGTTTTTAAGTGTCTCAAACAGGGATCTGGTCAGGTACTCGAGGTGCTGCAGTTGGGTACGCGTAACTGCTAATGCGGCTTTGTGAAAATTGGACAGTGTATGGACGCTTCCCTTGTCGAATAGCAGTTCAATGGCTTGCGGCACCTGCCCGGGAGTTTCACCTGCGAGAACCCTCTCGAGATGGGTGAAGCGCTGATCGAGCTCCGACGATAGAGTGTTCAGATTCGGCAGCAGACTGTTCAAATCGAGTTCCGCAACATCTTTAAGACTCTCGCGCCAGCGTTCCATTGTCTCCATCAGTTCCGTTGATTGGCTTTTGAATTGGTGCCACTGCCGGCGCAATTCCACGATCTCGTAGGTATCGGTTTCCGCCGCATCCAGGAGCTGGCCAAACCGGGTTCGCTCCTTGACTTCCAGTGTTCTCAGGGACTTTGCCTTCCCGGCACTCCTCTTGCCGCTCATCATTTCCAGGTAGGCACGGTACAGCTGGTGCTGGTTTGATATCAGGTTGCGTGTGCCGGCGTCGAAGTCAGCGCGGGAACTGCTTGGCCAGAGAAATACTGAGATCAGGCTGTAAACAAGGATGCCCAATCCTGTCTCCTGAGCACGCAGCATAGCTGTATTGAAAGCATCGTCCGAATTTACGCCACCGTCCAGACAGACGACCACGCACACGAATCCCGCGACGTACCAAAAGTACTGGTGCTTGTTTCCGGCATACATATAAGTGCAAAAACCGACATAAATTGACAGCGCCGCCATGAACCACCAGCGTTCCTGTGGAAACAGTGCGATCAGGGTCAGTGCGACGGTGACGGCCAGGAATGTCCCCAACATACGCATGGCGCCCTTGTTCAAGGATTGCCCGATTGTTGAGAGGCTGATGACGGCCACCGCGAAACCGCCCCAATAGGGTCTTTCCCAATTCATCGCCAGAGAAATCGCGAATACGATAACCATTGCCAGGCTGGTTTTGAATGCTTCTTTGAATTTTGTTTCCCGGGTCATTTAATTTGGAAATCTGTAATCCGTTATCCGATGTTCGATTTAATTTGATTTAAGAACAAGGAACACCGATTTAAGATTTCAGAAGATAATTATGAATTAAAATCAAAAATCGTTAATCCTTGTTCGATGTTCGATGTTCGATGTTCGTACTTGGAAGTGCGGCTTACATCAACCACACAGGGATGCCCCTACTGCTCTCTGTCCTCGGGCAACCACAAGGGATGCCCCTACTGACCTATTACACCTGACACCTGACACCTGACACCTGACACCTGACACCCGACACCTGACACCTGACACCTGACACCTGACACCTGACACCTGACCTCTGACACCTGACACCTGACACCTGACACCTGACACCTGACA
>JAOZNZ010000326.1 GCA_029933535.1 bacterium
ATGATTTTGTCATGATTTGGTATAATAATGAATAATATTACAAATTATTCGTCTTGTTATATAACGAAGTAATGGTATACTTACGCTCATTGTGTTATTTAATTTAAATTGTCATGTTTTAAAATAATAGACTTGTTACAACTAACAAAAGGAAACATATCCAATGAAAAAATATATTTTACCAACTATCATATTTATCCTTGCCGCATGCTCATCTAAAGAAGATAATGATGTTAAATCAACTTCACAAGACATCAAACAAAAATCTGCATCTGCTTCTGAAAAAATAAAAGTTCCGGCTGAGGGGAAATCTTCCGCTCAAATACCCGGATTCATCAGCCTTAACGGTAAATGGACAAATATAGTTTTAAACATTGAGCATGATAAATTCTTCCGGGAAGATAAACGCTCGCTTGATGAACTTATTCAGGCAACTGAAACTTCTCCCGATAATCCGGATGCCTGGTTCGCTCTCGGAAAAAAATACTGGAACGGATATAATGAAGTGAGTAATGCTGCCGCTTGTTACGAAAAAGCAATTGCTTTACAGCCGGATTCAATTTCCCTTCGAGTGAATTACGCGGAAATTTCTGCTACACAATTAGATATTGCAGGAGCGAAGAAAGCGTTTAGTGAAGCGTACAAATACGCGAAAACGGATAAGGAGAAGGCATTTTTAGCGGATAATGTGAATTTCTACGCTGATATGTATAGAAATAAAGGTTTGGACGTTTCATGGACAGTTGATGTTTTAAAAGAAAATATTGCGGATAATCCTCATGCAAATAAAAATCTGGCAAGAATTTATTCGCGGCTTGGACAGAAAGATAAAGCAAAAGAATGTGTCAGGGAAGGAATGAATTCCACCACAAATGAAGAAATCCAAATAATGCTCGCACAGGAATTTGCAAGGCTTCGTTACAATGCTGATGATAAAGAGGAATTTAAAGCTGAATACGATGAATTACTTAATAAATCATCTATTTCACCTTTTAAAAAAATAATTTTGAAAACGCAAGCTCTTGACCATAATGAACGAATGGATCAATTGCCCGCGCTATGTGCTGAAGCTCTTGATATCTCAACAAATCAGGAACAACGATTTGAGGCGTTGTTTCCGCTTGCGAATCTGTATTCTGAAAACGCTAATATTGATAAGTTTAAAGATATTATAGATAAAGCTCTTGCCGGAGAAAAACCATCAACTGAAATTTCCGGAAAAATCTTATACTTGATGAGAAATGCAGGTGATACAAATGGAGCGGCTGAATTGCTCACATTGACCATCTCATCAGAAACAAATGAAGAAAAAATAATAACTTCAACCTTATCTCTTGCTACTCTCGGGAAAGATATTAATGAAGAAATAATAAACCAGCTTGTTGAAAAATTCCCGAGTAATGGAAATATGTACGCGAAACTTGCGGATATTTTTAAACAAAATGAATGGTATGATAAAGAAATATTATATAGAAAAAAAGCTCTGGAATTCCTTGAGCGGGATTATGAAAAAAACGCGCAGGCGGCTGAATTGATAAAAAGATATTTGAAATTCGATGAACTTGATAACGCTGAAAAAATCCTTACCGATTATGCAAATGTCCTGAGTAATAACGCAAGCTATACAATCAGCATGTCAAAAGTTTATTTTGCTAAAGGAAGAACGAACGACGCTTTTGAATTGCTGTTGACAAATTGCGGGAAAATGTCGCGTGAAGTTGACAAAGAACAAATAATTAAAAAATTGCTTGCATTTAACTGGCCTGAAAAAAATCAGCGCTTGCGTGCAGCAAATAAAGCAGAAGAACTGGTAGGTAAAATGTCCCTGGATATCAGGCACGCACGTCGGGAAAGTATTTATAAGTTATTAATTAAATCGTATATTTTTCTTGATAAACCGGATAAAGCGCTTGCAGTATGCAAAAAATTATTTGCTCAAGGCGGAAGAGTCAATCAATTTCCTACAGTATGTAATTTAATAAATGATCCTGAAAAGATAGAAGCTTTTATAACAGAAATGCTTTCTTCAGGAAGTTCTCAAACTTATTTTTATACTTCGGCTGCTGCTGCGTGTGAAAATGCTCTGCTGCCCGAACTTGCATTACAGCTTTTTGTTAAAGCCTGGAAAAGCCCATCGGAAAGTTGGAATCGATCCCGCCACGCAGCCAGTGCGATTCGTCTTGCGAATGAGCTGAAAGATTATTCATTACGGGATGAAATACTTAACGATATAATTGAAAAATACAAGAGCGGCGAAATGGAGTATTGGTCATTATGGTCAATTTCACGAGTAATGCGGAATATGAATCTCAAAGAGAAATACGAAGAAATGCTTACGATGTTAATTGAGAATTCGAAAGGCAGGAAACGCTTATCAGCTATCTCATCGCTCATAGATAATTACAGCAGGAATAATAACAAGCAGGGGATTCGTAATTTAATTAACACTTATTATGAAGGTAAAGATCTTGATGTTGACGAATCTTTCGCTTTGGCGAGAATATATCAAACGCTTGGCGAACAAAATAAATTAAAACCTATTATGAATAAAGTTGAGCTGCAGCTCACTAACAGTACCTTAATATCCAGGCATGGTTCTTCTTTGCTTTGGAGCATGAGTAGTTTTGGAGAGAAAGCGAAAGCGACTGCCCTTGCTAAAAAATGGTTTAATGATCCTAACATTGATCAAAACTGCAAACGGAATTTACTTTATATGCTCATGTGGTCCGGAAACAAGAAGGAAGCGATTACTTTAGCGGAAGATTTTTATTCTAAAATGCCTGAAGGATACCAAAAACAGAACATTTGCCGCCAATTAATGGAGATGTATTCAGAGGATGGTAATGTAAGTAAATTCAAAGAACTGAGCGAGAAAATTATTAATGATCCTAAAGCTTCAAGAGGGAATCTTGAAGGAATAGCAAATCGTTATAAAGAAATGAATCTTGATGCCGATGCATTAATGGTTTATGACAGAATACTTGATAAACTTGATGAAAATAACTCGCGAAGATTTAGTATACTAAAAAGACAGGCGGAATTGCATATCAAAATGGGAGATGCTAAATCGGCTATTGAATGCGCAATTCAATCCGCCGCGGCAAGGCCGGAAGATCCAGGCATTAATTCTCTTCTAGCGAGTGCTTACAGAGCGGATGGTCAGAGTCAAAAGGCACTTGATGAATATTGCAAAGGGATAAAAAAGTCGGGTAATGCACACTGGCAAAGAGTATGCTGTAACCAGCTTGCCGAACTTATACAAACGACTGATATAGATTTTGATGCGTCATTACTTGCTAATACTTTATTGGATGAGAATCGCACAGTTCAGAGTTTAATGACAGCTGCAAATCTTTATTCGGTAAGTGATGACATAAATGCTTCTGAAAGATTAATTAACGAAGCTCTTGGCAAAACAACAATTGATTCACAAAAAGCGAGTGTTTATAATCGATGGCTAAGTATGGTCAGGAAAAACGGTGACGAAAAATTGCTCGATAAAACTATGAGAGATTATTTCAATGTTGCAAGTGATAATACTAAAGGTAATCTTGCACGCCAAATATCTGACCTGGCAATAAAATCAGGCGATTATGAAAAAGCAATAACTGACAGCAAAGCTATGCTTGCTGAAATCGATTCTTCACCTAACAGTAGATATTACACATCACAAATTCAAAAAAATGTCGCGCGGGCATATATGGAAATGGGTGATACTGAAAATGCCTGGAAAACTATTAAAGGTACAACTGAATCTTCAAAAGATGATATTTTTCGTTCGACTGATTGGAATACTTTTATGAATTACGCGCGCGAACTCGGGAAAACTGATGAGGCAGCAGAAGTGCTTGAAGAAGCTTTTAAAAACTCTATTCCGCGAAATAAAAATCAAATGATCGTTCAACTGTTGAACGCGTACAAAGATTCCGGCAGGGATGAGGATATCGAAAAACTTATTTCGGAATCGGATAAAATGTTGAAAAACAGCAGTAGTTATGAAAAACAACGGTTCGTCGATTTTTATAAAGAAGCCGGAGAAACTGAGAAAGCGATGGATATTTTGAAAGAACTTTCTACTGATGGCAACAGATGGTCTAAACGTGGTGCCGTTAATAAACTTTATAAAATATATAAGGATAATAATCAACTTGATGAAGCGCTTGAATGGGCTAAAGAGCAGCCTAAGGGTACAGAAGTAAACGGAATGATCGCGGAAATTTACCGCGAACAGGGAGACTTTGAAAAAGCAACAGAGTTGTATCAAAAAATAGTTGAATCACCTGGAATCGATCAATGGAATAAACAGAATTATATTAATCAGCTTATTAAATCTGCGGCTAAAACCGATGATAAAGAAAAAATAGTTAATAAAATTATTAAAAATATTAAAAAAGAAAACGCAGGGAGCGTTAAAAATGAACTCCGGCAGTCAATAGGAATTTATCAGAATGCTGAAATGTATGATGAAGCAATCAGCAGAATAAAAAAAGCAACGACGCTTACAAAAAATAAAATGGAAATTAAAAATTTGAATAATCAGCATGCCGATTGTCTCGCGAAATCCGGAGAATATGATGACGCGGTAAATATTTACGAAAAGATTCTTAAAAATGATGATTCTATGAAAT
>JAOZNZ010000327.1:0-841 GCA_029933535.1 bacterium
ATTCTGTCCACAGTGTCCATTCTGTCCATCGGGTCCATTTTGTCCAATTAACAATTAACGAATAACGAATAACTTTCTAAGTAAAATCAAATTTGCAAAATGCAGAAAATTCAATTTGCTCGGAAGAGCAAATTTACTCAGTCGGGACACACGATAACTTTAATTGTCCCGACAAACGAATAACAAACTTCATAAATGGAGAAAATAAAATGAAACTTATTATTGCATATATTAAACCTGAGAAACTTAACGATGTTAAACAAGAACTTTATAAACATGATATTATGAAGTTGTCCGTTACAAATGCTCTCGGGTGCGGTCAACAGGGCGGTTATCATGAAACATACAGAGGAGTTGACATAGAAGTTAACCTATTGAAAAAAATAAGATTGGAAATTGCTGTTAATGACAATTTCGTTGATCAAACTGTTGATGCAATCACTTCCGCTGCACGAACGGGGATGATAGGTGACGGAAAAGTCTTTGTTATCGAACTTGCCCAGTGTATCCGTATTCGCACAGGAGAAAGCGGAAATGAAGCGGTTGGATAAACTAATAAGTCAAGAGTTGTGGATTTATTTATGATTTTTAATATTTTTAGCACAGTAGTTTTTAAATTAATAGCGACTTTCGTGTTACAAAAAAGCCGGAATCTTTCTCGCGAAAAACTTCGGCTGATAATTTTATAAGACAAAATACCTTCAAACAACATAAATTGCTGATTGGATACGACAAATATAATCTTTTTATTTTACCGTTGACACAAATACACTACCAATAATAAATATATCTATTTAATGCGTTTTAAGACACTTGATTTAATTATCTTGCCCTCGTAATC
>JAOZNZ010000327.1:851-4622 GCA_029933535.1 bacterium
TCGAATTATTCTTGAAACTATAATCTGATACCGCATTAAGCGGCATTAGATTAAATCATTAAGACTTTCAAATGACATAAATTGCTGATTGGAAACGACAAAAATATCTATTTAATGTGTTTTAAGAAACTTGATTTTATTATCTTGCCATCGTAATCTATTTTTTTTGTTTCTTTAGGCCAAGGGAGTCCGGTGTCCCATTTTTGAATTATCATTCTTTTAGTTCGACCATTATTTTTTATTATTGTTTTTAATGTAATATCAAACGTATTTTCTACTAAATCCTTTTTAATATTTTGGATGTAATCAAACCTTTTTACCGTTTTTACAATATTAGTCGCTTGTGTAAAGTCAGGTAAATCAAAAGGGATTTCACTATTAATATAAGAAGTATCCGAAGTGCGTAAATAATCATACTTTTTAATATTGACAAAAGAGCCATTTTGCCTCTTATAACAATCTATCACCTGTAATAATTTGTAAGTGTCTTTGTTATAGAAAAGTTTATATTGTCTTCGGGATCCTACTTCGCTTGTTGGAAAAGTAACCAATAATTCATAACATGGAACTTCCCCTATATAATTTGTATTAATCACTTCAAAAGTTACATCGCAAGGCGCTTCGCCAACTTTAACAATTCCAGTTATGGTGCAATCAATTATGGAATACCATGTTCTAACAATCCATTTATCGTGAAGTTTCCAATTTGGTTTTATTTGTTCAAGATTTTCTGCTGCAAATGTATTTACGTTTAATAATATAATATTTACTAATAATATAATTTTTTTCATTTCATACTCCATCGAAATATAAAATTTTCTACTGATTTGTTATTGCTTTGTTCTAATTTGTCAGACTATTATACTTAATATATGTCTATAAGGCAATTTATTTGCGATTCAAGTACATCGTTTCAACCTTTTAACCCGGTTACTTTGTTAGTGCCGCCCTTTTCGGGCGGAATTATGTGATTTACATTTCCTGTGGTTAACCCGAAACTCTCCGGGCTAAAGAACCACAGGCTAATTACTCTTGTCCTTATCGGACAATTAGTTTGTTTATTCCAAAATTTCTAAATCCCCCAACCCCCTTTAAAAAGGGGGACTTTAATGCCACTTTGCGGCTAAACCCTTTTCGAGCGACGCCTAATTAGTCGCCGGAATTAAGAGATGTTTTGCTGTTGACGATTTTAATGATTGTAGCTATAATTTTAATGATGACTTAATGAAGAAAGAAAAAAATCAGACAAGCTTGTCCCGATAGCATAGCGTATCGGAGATAAACATAATCTACAGGATAAGAGAACACACAAAAACATTAAATATTATTGATTATGCAAAATAATATGACAAATTGTTGTCCTCTCTGCGGGAGTATCAGCACAATTTTCTATCAAAGCAGCAACCGTCTTTATTATCAATGTAGTAATTGCTATGGTATTTTTGTTGATAAGAAGTTAAGACTTAACAAAGAAGCAGAGATGTTGCGGTACAAAGAGCATAATAATGATGTTGAAGACAAAAAATATCAAAAGTTTGTATCTCCGATTACTTCAGCTGTTATAAGAGACTTTACTCAAAGCGATAAAGGGCTTGATTTTGGAGCGGGAACCGGTCCTGTGATATCCAAGGTATTAAAAGACTGTAATTTTGATATTGTACAATACGATCCTTTTTTTCACAATTATCCTGATTTATTAGAAGAAAAATATAATTATATAGCTTGTTGTGAAGTAATAGAACATTTTCATAATCCCAAAAAAGAATTTATTTTATTAAAGAAATTATTACTGCAAAACGGCAAACTTTATTGTATGACAGATGTTTATAACGAAGACATTAATTTTCATAATTGGTACTATAAGAATGACCCAACACATATATTTATTTATCATAAGAAAACAATTCATTGGATAAAAGAAGAGATTGGTTTTTTGAATGTGAGAATCGAAGGCAGACTAATAACATTTTTTGTCAGCGGCAATTGGCATTAAAGTCCCCCTTTTTTAAAGGGGGTTGGGGGATTTAGAAATTTAGGAATAAACAAAACATTAAGAAAATTTGAAAAATCATTTAAAAATAGCCACAGACATCAAAAAAAACAACGGAATGATTTGTACTCATATTCATGCTAATTGAAAGAAAAAATCCCCCTAAACCCCCTTTAAAAAAGGGGGAATTGCTTTGGCTAACTTTCAGGATTCAGATGTTCCTAACCCCTAGTTAGACGTTACTCGAAAAGGAAGAGTACGTCTCTTCGACCCGAAGAGACTTATTTAAAAAAATATTGAGGTTCCCCTACAGGGAACAAATTTGCAATTGTACAATTCCCCGGGCGTTGCCCGAGGTTACGATGAATTTGCCCTGCAGGCAAAATAATAAAAGAATTGCGAAAGATAAATAAAAAAAACAAAAATCACAAACTATGTTTATAAAAAATTCAATAAAACAAAAAATAATAATGTCATCCATTGGAATATTGATAGCAATATCACTATTCTTTTTCCCTGCACCGAAACTTCCCGTATTAGACGATGCAGCAGACAATTATTTTAAAGAAGCAATAACTAAAGCGGGGGTGGCATACTTAACGTGCAGAATTATTAACGCTTCTGTTTCGGTTGTAAAAGAGTCAACTCTGGAATTGGAACCGGCGGGAATCGGAGTGTCGTTGGCTGTAGGACAAGTATTAGACCCGCTTGACGATATGACCGAGAGATTTTCTGATGTAATTGTAACAGCGATAACATCATTAGGGGTTCAGGAATTAACGTATGAGATCAGTGTAATATTTGCGCCGCCTATACTTTCAGTTTTTATTTTTGTGTTGGCAATTCTTATTTGGTTTGAGAATAAAAAAATCATCCGATTAAAGAAAATTGTAATGCGGATAATATTTATTATTATAATTGGCCGATTTTGTCTTCCAATATCATCAATTGCGAACGAAATTATTCAAAAAGATTTTTTTGACGAGAAAATATCAGATGCGAATGATAAGTTAAAACTTAACACTGCTGAACTAGATAAATTAGCAGAACTTTCACTACCTGAAGTTGACGGTATTAAGGGAACAATAGAAAACAGTGCATCGCTTCTGAAGCAGAAATCTATAGAATTTAAAAATGCTATTGTAGTCACAGTCAGTAATATGGGAAGCATAATAAACAATCTATTAACCCTAACATTTTTATATGTGGGTGTATTTTTGATTCAAGTAATTATTTTACCATTGCTGATATTTTGGTTTTTAGTAAAAACGACAAATGCTCTTTTTCAAACAAATCTCCCGGTAATCCTGCATCACTCATCAAAATCAAAAACAGTAAATCATTCTACAAAACAATTTACAGCAAAATAATTAAAGAAAAAATAACTTTAAAAAATGAATATGGATCACTATCATCCCACAGAAAAATAAATTTTTTGACAAAACAATTATTGACAAAACAATTAAAAATCAAATATCGCTTTTTGAAACACTGTATATAAAATGTTGTGTTCATGGGCACTTCAACTGTTAATTTAAACTCTATGGAATGGTAGTGAATATGAATAATAAAATTGAAAGAAATTTTGGTGAACAACCACTTGCAAAAATTATGACTGATAATGGTGTTAAACCAATGGATCTTGTTGCAGCATCAACTGAACAAATTACTCATAAGATGGTGTCCCGGGCATGCAAAGGCAGGCGGTTAACATCAAACGTCAAATCCAAAATTCTCAATGCGTTAAATAAAGCTACGGGAAAAGAATATTCTATGAAGGA